>PAOQ02000023.1 GCA_002708105.2 bacterium
CACCATTGATCCGACATATCGAAGAGAATAGGGTCTTCCTGTTTTAGTATCTTTTTGTTCACACCATCTAATGTATTCTTGAAGTGCTAAAGGGAATTCAAAAAAGTTTCCTTGATTTACCGAATACATTCTGGCTTTATCTGGGATTTTAATATTTGTGTGTGAAACATAAAATTCATTGACATGGGGGTCTAAAGTAAAAGCATCCACACCTTTGCCTACTGTTAAAACATAAATTGTTGATGAACCATAAATTATATAGCCTGCGGCAATTTGTTTTTTTCCTTCTTGTAGAAAATCTTTTGAAGTTAATTTTTTATTATTTTTTGGTTTTTTTAAGATTGAGAAAATAGTTCCAACTGGTACATTTACATCAATATTGGAAGAACCATCTAATGGATCAATTAAAACTATATAGTTGGCATTTTTGGAATTTTCATTATTGAATATTACTATTTTCTCGTTCTCTTCAGATACAACCCCTGAGCAGTTCCCTCCATTTTCAAGGGACTTTATAAATAAATTATTTGCTATTAAATCAAGTTTTTTAACTCTTTCACCATGGGAATTCTTTGAACCCGTAAGGTCACCCAATGAACCTGCTAAAGCGCCAGTATTTAATTCCTTACTTACTTGTCTTCCAGCAAGTTTTAAATCTTTTAGTAATGCTATTAATTCTCTGTTCTTACTGCCAGCAAGCTTTTCCTTTAAAAGATATTGATATGCAGTTAATTTTTCATCCACAAAAGAATCATACACTCATATCGTGAAAAAAAAAGATAAATATCCCTTAATCTTGTTATAAAAAAGAGTTTCAATATTAAAGAATCTTTTTACACCAAGTAAAAAAATAATTCCAGTAATAGCGCCTAAAACTAATCCCGACAAACAACCTATAAGCCTATTTAATAATGATAGATTTAAATAAATTAGAAAACTTTCAATTAGAAAGAAAAATAATTTAGAAAATAAATATAAAATAATATAAAGAAGGATGCTTGTTATAAAAAATGAACCAGGACCATTATAAAAGCTATATTCGGCAATTAATTCGGTGTTAAATTTTGATGCACTAAAAATCGATATAAAAAGAGGTATTAATAAAGTAAAAAATTTTGAGAAAGATTTTACAATTCCAAATAGTAAGCCTAGTCCACTCAAAGTTAGAACGATAAATATGAATATATAGTCGTAAATAAGCATTTTAAATATTCTATATTATTTTTTAAGGTTTTTGACTTATTTCTTATTTCTGATAACTTACAAAAATGGATTCTATGCTTATTAAAGAGCCTATTGTTAAATATTTAAATAAAGTTGAAAAGGTATTAAATGCAGAGGTTCCTAATAAAGTAAGAATGTCATTTGATGTGATTAAGCATTTAATTAATAAGCCTGGAAAGAGGTTAAGACCCTCAATTGTACTTTTATCAGCCTTAGCGCTTGGTAAAGAAGTGGATAAGAAAATCTTATCAGCAGCAGCCTCTGTTGAGCTTTTACATAATGCTTCATTAATTCATGACGATATAGTTGATCAAGCCGAGATAAGGAGAGGTCTAAAGTCAGTAAACAAAATTTGGGGGGATCATGCGACAGTATTAGTTGGAGACTTTCTGTTGGCGAGGTCGTTATTTCTTATCAATAAGTGCAAGAACAATAGTGTTATGAGTTCTGTAACAAATGCAGCTTCAGAGCTAGCAAATGGTCAGATTCTTGATATTATGATTTCAAAAAGACTAGTTAATTTTGATAAGAAGATTTATTTTAAAATGATAAAATTAAAAACAGCTTCTTTGGTTTCTTCATCAGCAGAGGTTGGGGCCTTACTTTCAACAAAAGATTCATCAAAAGTTAGAAAATTGAAATTATATGGATTAAATTTAGGAGTATCTTTTCAGCTTATTGATGATGCCCTGGATTTATTAGGTGATTCAAAGAAAATGGGTAAGAGTACAATGGAAGACTTTAAAGAAGGAAAGGTTACTTTGCCGATATTAATCGCATTGGAAAAAGCTCCTATTAAGAAAAGAAAAAAAATCTACCAAATATTAGAGAGAAAAAATTTTGATAGAAAGAGCTTAGATATTCTGTATAATTTTGTATTGGAAAATAATGGAATTGAGGAAACTTTAAAATCTGCAAAAGCATATAGTACTAAGGCAATTTCTGCTATTAAGTCTTTACCAGAAAGTAGGTATAAGGATTCCTTAGTAGCTTTAGCAAAAGAAAACATTGTAAGGGTATCTTAGTTATGAATAAAAATGATTGGCAAGAAAAATATAAAGAAAAATTAAAGGAAAGAAAGGGTGAGTTTAAAACTACCTCAAATATTAAAATTGAAAGATTTTATACAAAAGATGATATTACTAAAGATGTAGAAGAAAGAAATTCTTTGCCTGGAGAATTTCCCTTTACAAGAGGTGTCCAACCGACAATGTATCGTGGAAGATTCTGGACAATGCGACAATATGCTGGTTTTGGTTCAGCAAAAGAGACAAATGAGCGGTTTAAATATTTACTAGATAAAGGCCAAACCGGACTAAGTGTCGCTTTTGATTTACCAACACAAATGGGTTATGACTCGGATGCCCCAGTTAGCAAAGGTGAAGTTGGAAAGGTTGGAGTTGCAATTGATTCTTTGAAAGATATTGAAATTTTATTCGATGGTATTCCATTAGATAAAGTCTCAACTTCTATGACAATTAATGCCACAGCTTCGATGCTTTTGGCAATGTATATAGTTGCTGCTGAAAAACAAGGGGTAACCCCAGATGCAATAATGGGTACAACGCAAAATGATCTTCTAAAAGAATTTATAGCAAGGGGAACTTATGCTTTTCCTCCCAATCCATCAGTTCAGATAAGCGTTGACTTGATGGAATATTGTAAAGATTTTGTTCCAAAATGGAACCCAATTAGTGTGAGCGGATACCATATTAGAGAAGCTGGATCTACTGCTGTGCAAGAAGTTGCTTTTATGTTAGCTGATGCTATAGAATATTTAGAAATTGCAAAAAAGAGAAACTTAGATATTGAAGGGATATGTAAAAGAGTTTCATTTTTCTTTGCAGTGCACGGAAATTTCTTTGAGGAAATTTCTAAATATAGGGCAGCAAGACGAATATGGGCGAATATATTAAGAAAAGACTTTAATGTATTGGATGATGGTGCTTGTAAATTTAGAACACATTCACAAACGGGCGGAGTCACACTTACAGCACAACAACCATTAAATAATATAGTAAGAACAGCTATGCAGGCAATGGCTGCAGTTTTAGGTGGAACTCAATCATTGCATACTAATTCATTTGATGAAGCTCTTGGCTTGCCAACCGAGGAATCAGCAACAATAGCCTTAAGAACACAACAAATTATTGCTCATGAATGTGAAGTTGCCAATACAATCGATCCATTTGCCGGATCATATTTTATAGAGAATTTAACTGATCAAATAGAAGAGAAAGTTTATGAATATTTGAATATTATTAAGGAAAAGGGTGGCATGGTTAAGTGTATTGAAGATAATTATATTCAAAGCGAAATTGAGAATTCAGCATATGATTTTCAAATAGAATTAGAGAAAAAAGACAGAGTGATTGTAGGTGTAAATGATTTCAAGTCTGAAGAGGAAGAGGTTCCTCCTATTCAGGGAATTGATAAAGATTTAGAAAAAAATCAAAATAAAAGCTTAGATGCTTTACGTAAAGAAAGAGACAATGATAGAGTTATAAATTGCCTAAAATCTTTAACAAATGCAGCATCAAATAGTGAAAACATAATGCCATATATTTTGGACGCGGTAAGAGCTTATTGTACTATTGGTGAAATGACATCAGCACTTGAGGAAGTTCATGGAAGATATAAAGGATCAGTCTAATTTTTTGCTCATTAGTAAGGCGTTCTCTTTGTCGATTTTATAGTAACCTTTTCTTATAGAGTCTTTTTTATAGTTTAATTTTTTATACAAATTTATTGCAGAAATATTACTTTCTCTTACTTCCAATAGTAATTTTTTTATACCGCATTCATTAGCTATATTTTCAGTTTTCTTTAAAAGTTTTTCTGCAAGATTATTTCTTCTTTCCTCCATTAACACTCCAATTCTTTCGATTTCAATGAAATCCTCGTATTTATGAGAAAACATGTATGCTATTATTTTCTTGTTTTTTGTTACTAGCAGATTAATAGAATCACAATTTTTAATTTGATTCTCAATTATTTTCTTGGACCAATTATCCTTAAAAATTAACTTTTCTAAGGTTTCTAAGCTTGGTAAATCATTAAAATCTATTTTTCTAATTCGATCCATGAATATATAATATTACTTAATAATTTTATGAAAAAAGCATTAGTTATTTTAAGTGGCGGCCAGGATTCAGTAACTTGCCTTTTTTGGGCAATTAATAAGGGGTATGATTGTTCTGCGCTTACGTTTGATTATGATCAATTACATAAGATTGAAGTTGAATCCGCAATTAAAGTAGCTCAAATTGCAGGTATAAAAAACCATGAGATTTTATCCATTGGCCCCTTGTTTTCCGGGAAATCTCCTTTAACAAATAAAGATGTACCTTTAGACCAGTTCTCAAGTTTAAAAGAGGTGTCCACAGGAATTCAAAAAACCTTTGTCCCGGGAAGAAATCTGCTATTTTTATCTTTGGCTGCTAATAAAGCATACTCAAGGAATATTGATACTATGATAACAGGAATATGCGAAGAAGATTTTGGAGGATATCCAGACTGTAGAAAAAATTTTATAGAAAGTTTAGAAAAAACTATTTTTCTTGCTTTAGAAAAAAAGATAGAAATCTTGACTCCATTAATAAATATGAAGAAATCCGAAATTGTTATGCTAGCAAAGGAACTTCCTAAGGATTGCTGGGAGGCGTTATCTTTTTCACATACTAGTTATGACGGTAGATATCCTCCCACCTCTAATGATCATGCAAATCTATTACGAGCAAGAGGTTTTGAAGAGGCGGGGTACCCAGATCCCCTGGTTGAAAGGGCTGTGATGGAGAATTTAATGGAGAGGCCAAAGACAAAAAATTATGAAAATAAAGATTAATGAAATTTTTTTCTCTCTCCAAGGCGAAGGTACACAGGTAGGAATTCCTACTACTTTTGTTCGTTTATTCGGGTGCAGCTTAAGATGTTCTTGGTGTGATTCGATGTATGCAGTTGAAGGAGATGATTATAAAGAAGTTAAGGTCCAAGAGCTTATTGCAGATATTGAGAAGATTAAATGCAAAAATATTTGTATCACTGGTGGAGAACCCTTACATCAAAAGGAAGAATTGGTTTTTTTAACTAATATTTTATTAGAAAAGGGCTATAGGATTTTACTTGAGACTGCTGGCCATATAAGACCGATGGATATTTTTAAGAATTCAAATGTATTGATTAGTATGGACTGCAAGTGTCCTGGGTCAGGGATGGACAAAAAAACGAACTTATCTTTATTAAAAGAATTAGAAGCTAAAGATCAAATTAAGTTTGTTATAAAAGACTTAAAAGATTATGAGTATGCCAAAAATATTGTCTTAAAGAATTTTTTTAAAGCACAAGTAATTTTCCAACCCGTTTATGGTTCTAATCTTGAGAGTTTAGTAAATATGGTTCTAAAAGATAATCTAAATATTAGAGTTGTTCCACAAATTCATAAAATAATATGGGGTGATATCAGAGGTGTGTGATTAAAAATACTGTAATTTTATTAGAAAAAAATTTTTATGAGAATGGTAAATTAGAAAAGCTATTAAGCTATGAGCTAAGACCAAATATAAAAGAGTTTAGAGCATATGATGAAGTTAGGAAGAATTTTGTTAAGGACTTTTCAGAAAAATTAAATAATATAGGGTCTTTAAAGTTGTCCTCAAACTATAAGAAGATACTTAATATTGAGAAAGCAAAAGAAATTGTTGGAATTATTAATTTAAATATTGATGGTTTATTAAAGCTTAATGGAGCTCAAAAACTTATTGAACTAGAAGGGAACATCAGTTGGTTTTATTGCTCTGAGTGCGGTTTGGATAAAGATGTAGACTTAATCATTAATGATCAAAGCCAATTTCTTTGTAATTCGTGCAATAAGAATATACTTAAACCTAGTATTCCTTTTGTTGGACAGGAATTTTCTCAATGGGATTTAAAAGACTCTTGGATGATGCTAAATTCATGTGACAATTTTATTATTTTTGCTGACAATTTTCTCTCACCTGTTACCATTTCCTTTATTGATGTTGTAGAAAAAAGATCAAAGAATATATTTATAATTTGTTCAGAGTCTCTTAATTCTGACAGCTATGATTTTTCTTCAACTTGTATAAAATTTGTTTATGAATCAAATGAAGTTTATTTAGATTCACTTATAGAAAAATTTGGAGATAGTTTAGTTTGAATATTAGATTAGTTAGTTATTCAAAGCCTACTGAGGAGTTTTTGGAAGATGGAATTTCAAATGTCCAAGAGTTAATAGCTTTCTGTGCTAGAGTGTCAAATCCATCAAATCAAATAAATAATGAGACTAGTGAGAAGTTAATAAATTATTTAATTAATAATAAGCATTGGTCTCCTCTTGAGATGGTAAGCGCATGTATCGAAATTGAGACTACAAGAGATATAGCAAGACAGATACTAAGACATAGATCGTTTAGTTTTCAGGAATTTAGTCAAAGATATGCAGATCCAACCAAGGACTTATCTTTTGTAACAAGAGAAGCTAGATTGCAAGATACTAAGAATAGGCAAAACTCTATAGAAACAGATGATCTTGAATTGTCTAAGCAGTGGGAAAAAAAGCAAAATGATCTAATAGAATTAGCAAAAGAAACATATATTTGGGCAATTCAAAATGGAATAGCTAAAGAACAGGCAAGATCTGTATTACCAGAGGGTAATACTGTTAGTCGAATGTATATGAATGGAACTCTTCGTAGTTGGGTTCATTATATTGAACTAAGAAGTTCAAATGGTACCCAGAAGGAACATATGGATATTGCTATAGCGATAGCTAAAGTAATCAGTAAAATATTTCCAATGGCAAAGAACTTATCTGAAAATATTTAGTTATTTAAGTTTACCAAATCGATTTTATCATTTTTTAGCATTTCAAGGTTTTCCCCAGCTGCCATATTATACGTAATAATTTTTTTAATCTTTGAGCCAGTTAACTCACTAAACTTGACTTTGTTAACATAGCAAAGTTTTATTATTTCTCTAAGACTATCTGAATCAATTATTAGGTTTATAGGCATGATTTCATTTATATTTATTAGCAAGCTTTTAACCGATTTATTATTGGTAAACTTATTTTTATTTTTTAAGAAGAATAAATTTAAAGCTTTAGAAAATAAATCTTTTTTTAAATATAAGGAAGTTGAAAATTCATTTTCATTTATAGAATTAAAGTGGAATTCGTTTCTTTTCATAAAGTTTTTCATATCATTTAAGCTGTAGAACTTAAGCTTATTTGATTCTATAATAGAAAATTTATCAATAAAGTTAATACTTAATTCTTTCTCTCTTTCCTTAGAATCTTTCCTCGATAGCAATCCAATCTTATATATATTTTGCAATGAAATACATAGGTCACTAATTTCTTTAGATTTTTTAAAGTTTGCAATAGATATAACAATTTTATCTTTAACTACATTTTTAAGTATATGATTATCTAAAATCTCCTCTAGGCTGTCGACAATAACAATATCAAATTCCATATTAAATTGAACATCCAATAAAATATTTTGACTGGCAAAGCTTAATTTAGATCCAAGGTCCATTAATAACGATTCTAAAATGTAAGATTCAATGCAATTAGATGAAAGGCTTAAGACGTTTTTGTTAACTAAGTCTTTCTTGATTAAATATGAATTTATGTAATCAATATTGGTTTTTATATCATTAAAAGTGATTTGCTTCCAATTCATACCATCCAAAGACTGGTAGGCAAGTCTTGGACCGTTTAACTTTAGTATGCTCTTTATTTCTTCAATCTTCATTTTATGGTTTATTTAAACTAAATTTTGTCTATAGTATACTTTAGAAGTAAATAATACAATATAGTGCGATGAAACTTAATAAAGAGCTCCCAAAAGATAATAAAAAATTTCAAGCTGCAAAATTTATAATTAATGAGCTTAAAGATAATGGTCATGAAGGATATATAGTCGGAGGTGCAGTGAGAGATCTTTGCATGAATATCCAACCTGATGAATTTGACATATCTACCTCCGCGACCCCAAAAGAAATTGAAGAGATATTTAAAAGAACAAAGCCAGTAGGCCAATCGTTTGGCGTAGTTCTTGTAATAATTGAGAATATGTTCTTTGAGGTTGCTACTTTTAGAGAAGACATGGAATACATAGATGGAAGACATCCCGTCGATGTTAAATATACGAAAAACCCAAAAATCGATATAATGAGAAGAGATTTTACTGTTAATGGGCTTATGTTGAACCTAGATACATCTGAAGTAATAGATTTTTGTGAAGGGCTCAAAGATATAAAGAAAGGGATTCTTAGAACCATTGGTGATCCTAAGGAAAGATTTTCGGAGGATAATCTAAGAATATTAAGAGCTATAAGATTTTCCAATAAATATAGTTTAACAATCGAAGAGGAAACTAAAAAAGAAATAGTAAATATGTCTGACAAAATTATTAATGTAAGTATCGAAAGAATCAGAGAAGAATTTGTAAAAATAATAACCAATAAAAATCCAGGACAAGGAATAAAGCTTTTAAGCGATTATGGCTTGATGAGAATTATAATTCCAGAAATAGAGGACCTAAAAGGAGTGGAGCAACCTCATCAGTTTCATCCCGAGGGAGATGTTTTCGTTCATACTTGTTTGGTTTTAGATAAGTTAAGTGAGAACAATTATGTAGAACCAGTCTTAGCTTTAGGTGGACTTCTTCATGATATTGGAAAGCCTAGCACATATACAAAGACAGACAGAATAAGGTTTAATCGACATGAATATGTTGGCGCTGTATTAACAGAAAAAATTTGCAAAAGGTTGAAATTTTCTAATAAGCAAATTACTGATATTAAATCTTTAGTAAGCGAACATATGAAGTTTGGAAATATTAAAGAAATGAAGAAAAGTACATTTAAAAGATTTATATCAATGGACAATTTTGATTTACATCTAAAGCTTCATAAGGCTGACTGTCTTGCTAGCCATGGTGACTTAAGTCTTCTAGACTTTACAATTAATAAAATAAGTGAATTAAAGAATGAGCCAATAAAACCAAAGCCAATAATTAACGGGGATGATTTGATTAGCTTGGGATTGAAGCCTGGTCCTGGATTTAAAGAAATTTTATCAGAAATATTTGATGAACAACTGGAAGGCAATATTCTAAATCATAAGGAGGGCATTAGTTTTGCAAGTAAACTAATTAAGAAGTATGAAAATTAATTTGGTTAAACAGAATGATTTTAATTCAATTGAAAGTTTAGAATTTTCTGAGCACGACATTGACGATTTATCAGAGAATGAGTTACTAATTAATGTTCATTGTTGTGGAATAAGTTTTGCCGATATTTTGGCTTGTGAAGGGAAGTATCAAGATACACCTCCTTTACCTTTTACGCCTGGCCTAGAGGTTTCTGGAATTGTCGAGGCGATAGGAAGTAATGTAAAAGATTTCAACGTTAACGATGAAGTAGTAGCTTTATGTAATTGGGGTGGTTTCTCGGAAAAAGTGAAAGTTGATTCTAAATTTGTAGTAAAAAAATTAAAAAAAATGCCTTTTGATCTTGCTGCATGTATGACAATTAATTATGGGACTTCATACTATGCTTTGATTGATAGAGGAAAGATAAAGCCGGGTGATAAAGTCCTTGTATTAGGTGCATCTGGAGGAATAGGGTTATCTGCTATTGAGATATGTAAAGCTCGAGGGTGTCATGTAACAGCTTTAGCATCTTCAGAAAATAAGCTATCTGAATGTAAGAGCTATGGAGCAGACGAGTTAGTGTTGACGAAGAACGATAATCTCAAGGAATCTCTAGCTCCCTTAGGAAGAAGAAAATTCGATGTAATTTATGATACCGTTGGAGGTTCATATACTACTGATTCATTAAGCTTTATTGAATGGGAAGGCAGACTCCTAATTATGGGATTTGCTTCCGGTGATATTTCTAGTTTACAAACCAATAAGATTTTATTGAAAGGGTGCGATGTGCTAGGTATTTTTTGGGGCCCTTTTGCTAGAGGAAATAAACATTTTAATTTAGACGTTTTAAATGGAGTTAATGATTTGTTCAACAAAGGTTTGATAAAACTTTCAAAACCTACAATGTTTCATATTGCGGACTTCTTAAGGCCTATGAAAGAAATCAAGGAAAGACAGTCGATAGGTAAGCTTTGTCTTTATACTGATTCTTTTAAGAGAAGATAAGCTATATTACTTATCTTCTCTTAAATCTATAAACTTATTTATATTTTACTTTGCAATAAGAATGTTATAGCAAGAGCATAAATAACTAGTGATTCAATCAAAGCTAAACCGATAATCATTGGGGTTTGGATCTGACCTGCTGCTCCAGGATTTCTACCTATAGCATTTAGTGCTGCATCCATAGTTTTTCCTTGACCAATAGCTCCACCTGCAGCTGCGAGACCGATTCCTAGTCCAGCTCCAAGTGCAAGTCCAGAAATTGCTTCACCGTCTGACGATGCAGCATAAACTTCTGGGGTAAAAAGAAAAAGTACAGCCAACATGCTAAATGCAAAAATTGTAAATTTCTTCATTGTGTTCCTCCTTATATTTAATGATCATGACTTGTTGAAAGTGATATATATATACTTGATAAAATAGTAAAAATAAAAGCTTGAAGAAAAGAAACGAAAACTCCAAGGCCAATGAAAATAGCTGGCACAACATATGGGGTTAAATTAGAAAAAATTTGTAATACCAAATGATCCCCAAACATATTCCAAAAAAGTCTTAACGAGAGGGAAGCAGGTCTGACGAGGTGACTCACGACTTCAATAAAAATCATTAACGGTGCAAGGTAAATAACTGGGCCCATAAAATGTTTTAGGTAGCCTATTCCATGCTCTTTAAATCCTAGGTAATTGTAAGCTAAAAAAATCACTAATGAGCAAGCTAAAGTAGAATTTAGATTTTGAGTTGCTGGATAAAAGCCAGGAAAAATACCAAGTAAATTGGAGATAAATATAAACAAGAAAGAGCCCCCGAGGAGTGGTAGATATTTTCTTGCTTTTTCTTCATTCCCAAATATTCCTGTTAGTAAATCTAATAAAAAATCTAGAGTTAGGAATTCAAAGAAGTTAGTAATATTAAATTTTTCTGAAGGAACTAGTGCATTATTGCTTGAGCAATGTTTTTTTATCTTTAGAGACACAGCTATTAATAAAACTACGACAATAGCTGAGCCAACTATATGATCATATTCATTTACACCTAAAAGTTCAGTCCATTGAGCATGTTCTAAAGCTGCACTCATAAATTATTTTCCTTGAATTAGTAGAATAAACACAATTAAAATTACACTAAAACCAGTCAAAAATCCAATTAAATCTATTGATAAATTCCTTAATAAAAAAATAGCAATTCCAGCCAATAGAACTATTTTTAAAATTGAGAGAATAAACATAGAAGCTTTGCTTTTTTGTGTTTTTGTGAAGAATTTTGCAATGATTTCGGTACTTTTAATGTTTAAATAGCTTAGGCCAATGCCGAAAAATATGCCCTCAATAAATACTTGTTTGCTGTAAAGAAAGATTAGATATGATGCAATTAACAAGTTGATTGATATCAGATTAAATAAACTTTTATTTTTTTGCATTATTTTTTATTTAACCTCTTTAGCAATTTAAACATTAGAGTAAACCCACTGATTGAACCAAAAACCACACCTAAAATCGTCAAAATTGGCAATGTATCGTAGTAAATGTCTAGTTTGTTGCCAATAAATAAACCTGTAAGGATTAGAACTGCCAATTCTGTCCCAATGACAATAAATTTTATCCACACATGACTTTTTTTCAATATTATTTTAAACCTAAGGATTTTATAGCTTTTTTAAATCCTTTTACCGTATTCATTATATCATTCCTTGAATGAGAATCTGATATAAACATTGCTTCAAATTGGGAAGGCGGAATCATGATCCCTAATTTAATAAGATTATTAAAAAACTTTCCATATATTTTATTGTCACATTTTAAAACATCTTTATAATTATCAACCGTTGAATCCTTGGTCATAAAGAGAGTTAATAAGGAGCCAATTTGATTAATTTTTATAGAATTAATTTGTAATTTCTCTAATTCTGTTTTTATATAAAGTGCTTTTTCTTCAATATCCGAATATATTCTTTTTTCTTTTTTTTCTAATAATTCTATAGTTTTAATTCCAGCAGCAACAGCAACCGGATTACCTGATAGAGTTCCAGCGTGATAGACAGGACCCGATGGTGAAAGGATGGACATTATTTCTTTTTTTCCTCCAAAAGCACCGATTGGAAAACCTCCACCAATAATTTTACCAATACAGGTAATATCAGGTCTTACTTTATAATATTCTTGAGCCCCACCTATTGATATCCTAAATCCGCTTATTACTTCATCGAATATAACCAAAGATTTATTGCTATGTGCAAGTTTGATTAGCTCATTTAAATAATTTTTTCTTGGTAGCACTACGCCCATGTTAGCCGGAACAGGTTCAAGTATAATTGCAGCTATTTTATTTTTATTCTTGGAAAAAATTTTTTTTAATTGATTTAGATTGTTGAATTCTGCAATTATAGTGTTTTTTGTAGAATCTTTTGGGATACCAGGAGATGAAGGAGATCCAAAAGTTGTAAGACCCGAGCCAGCCTGTACAAGCAAATCATCAACATGTCCATGGTAGCATCCTTCAAATTTAATAATTTTATCTTTATTAGTAAAGGCGCGAGCAAGTCTAATTGCACTCATTGTTGCCTCTGTTCCTGAGCTCGTAAGTCTTGTCATTTCCATAGAAGGTATTTTATTCTTTATTAACTCAGCTAGTTTTACTTCATTCTTATGACAAGCACCAAAAGTTGTGCCTTTATCTATAGCTTTAATCGCAGCATTTGATATTTCTTTATTTGAATGACCAAATATTAAAGGACCAAATGAATTTATATAATCAATGTATTTGTTCCCATCTTCATCAAACAAATAGGAGCCCTTTGCCTTTTTAATAAAGACAGGTGAAGAGCCAACGGCATCGAAAGATCTAACAGGACTATTTACGCCACCAGGAATAACTTTTTTAGCGGCTTTGAACATTAGTTTTGAGTTAATTGTTTTTTTCATCACAAGTTAACCAAAACCTAAAATGAAAATATGTCAAGGTTGGATAACAATAATTTTATTTAATTTGTGGTTGTGGTGTAAAATGTAATCATTATGGATAAAATCAGAATACTATCGCCTGCAAAGATTAATCTTGATTTGATAGTGGGAAATAAGCGAAAAGATGGTTTTCATAATATTAGTTCGTTGATGCAGCCAATAAATCTTTATGATGAGATTTCTATTAGAATTTCTAGTAGTAAAAATTTAATAGATCTAAATTTCCCAGAAAAATTAGTTAAATATGAAGAAAATATAATAGTGAAAGCCGCAGAGAGTTTTTTTAATTACTTTAAAATTGCCAATAGAGTTGAGATTTCAGTAAAAAAAAGGATTCCAATTGGTTCTGGTATGGGTGGAGGTAGCAGCAATGCTGCTGCAACTCTAATCGCACTTTCCAAGCTTTTTAATATTGATGAATTTCCTGCACTTGAGAAGATTGCTTTAGAGCTAGGATCAGACGTCCCTTTTTTTCTTTATTCAAGAACATCTAGAGTTTCTGGTAGAGGTGAGGTGGTTAAGCCATTTAATATAAATGAAAAGATGAAATACATTTTAATCTTGCCAGGAATAGAATCAAATACTAAAAATCTTTATGAAATGTGGGATAAAGAAGAATGTAGAAATACAGCAAGGAATAGAGAGGATATTCAATCTCATTTAGAAAAACAGATATTAATAAACAGTAATAAATTTATTTTACGGAATGATTTTACACCCATACTTCTTCTCAAAGATAAAAAGTATTTGAACATATTTGAAATTTTAAGAGATTTGAATCTTAACAGTTATTCAGTTTCTGGAACTGGCTCAACTATATTCTGTGTTATTGATAAAGATAGTGATTTTGTCGAGTCTCAAAAATATATAGAGTCGAATGAAGATTTAATTACATTAAATGTGGAATCATTTGAGGGTTGGCATTTCGCCTTTGATTGAAATTATAATTTTTTTCTGTATTCTCTTATGAATTGGCCCGTCGTCTAATGGCAGGACTCTTGGTTTTGGTCCAAGCAATGGAGGTTCGACCCCTTCCGGGCCAGTTTTTTGTATACTTATTAATCGAAAAATTGTATAATTAGGGCATTTAATTCTAGGGAAACAATGGTCACATAAATATGAGTTCTAATGAACATGAAACTTATGATTCTGAAAAAGAAGATTCGTCAAATAATGAGCTAGACGATAAAGCTCTTCTGGAAGAATATCAAAAGACTACACTTAAAGGAGCTGGAAAGACTAAAAAGAAAGATTGGGTTCCTGATGAGCAATATAGACTTCTGTATGTTTATTTTAAAGACATGTCTCTTGAGCCCCTTTTAAAATCAAAACAAGAGGTAGAGGTTTCAGCAAAAATAAAAAAGTCAGAGCTTCATGCCTTAAACTATCGTAACTTATTAGAACAAGTTAGCTCTTCAAAAATAACTGCATCTCAAAAAAAGAAATTATTATCTTTAAAAGGTGGGCAAAAAAGAAGAATTGCTGAAGTTGAGGGTTACATAAAGGCATATACAAATCTTGCAAATGCATTAAAAGAAAGATTCGTAAAAGCTAACTTGAGATTGGTAGTTAGTATAGCAAAAAGATATATTGGTAGGGGCTTGGCTTTACAAGATTTAATTCAAGAGGGTAATGTTGGGCTGATGAGAGCGGTTGAAAGATTTGATCATACTAAGGGTTTTAAGTTCTCAACATATGCATCATGGTGGATTCATCAGGCAATTTCACGAGCGTTATTAGATCAAACAAGAACAATTAGGGTTCCCGTGTATGTATTAGAGCAAGCAAGTAAGGTATTTAAGGCTAGCACTGCTCTTCAGAAGGACTTAGGCAGAAAACCAACTCCGTCTGAAATTGCTGATAAAGTTGGCATTTCCATTGATGGTGTTAAAAGAATTTTAGAATCAACAAATGAGGTTATTCAGTTAGATACCCCAGTATTTGATGGAGAGAAAGCCACACTTCTTGATTTTATTCCAGATGAAGGATCTCCGGTGCCTGACAAAATTGTTGCCGAAAGTTCTTTGACAGAAAGAATTAAAGGAGCTNTGAAAGCGCTNACACCNAGAGAAGAGGAAATAATTAAGATGAGATTTGGAATTGATATGGAAAGCACNTANACCTTAGATGAAATTGGNAAGAAGTTTGATTTAACNAGAGAGCGTATAAGNCAAATAGAAAAAAAGGCANTAGAGAAGTTNGCTAAATCAGATGTAGGNGAGGTCTTAAAAAGTTTTTTAGAGTAGGTTTGTTTTATGAAAAAGATTAAATTTGGATTAGTTCCACCTATGCCNGGTGCAGATTCTAAAGGTTTAGTCGANTTTTGTATAAAGGCNGANGAATTAGGNTTTGATAGTCTTTGGTTCCCNGATCANTTAGCTTTTATTGCNCCNAGTCCTGCTTATGAGGCTTGGACAATNGCTGCNGCNATTGCNCAACAAACTAAAAATATNATAATTGGCTCNACATCAGATCCNCATAGAAANCATCCTGCAGTATTTGCTCAAAGGTTAGCTACAGTCGACCACCTCTCTAATGGAAGAGTAGCTTTGGGTTTAGGTGTTGGTGAATCCATGAATACAGATGCATATGGTATTCCCTGGGATAATCCCTTTCAGCGAATGGTGGAATCTGTAGATATAATGAAGCTACTTTGGTCCTCGCAAGAAACTGTAAATTATAGCGGTAGTTTTTTTAATTTGGAAAATGCTTCTTTGCTATTGAATCTATACAATGACAGAGCCAGCGTTCCTTTTTATTTTGCAACCCATACCGATAAGGGTTTAGATTTAATTGGAAAAATGGGCGATGGGTGGATGCCAATTGATTTGACACCTAATTTATATAAGGAATCTTTAAACAAAATAGAGCTTTCTGCCAAAGAAGCAGGCAGGTCTCTCGATGAAATAGATTCAACCTTATGGGTCTTTACCTCGTTGGGTGAAAATGAGGATGAGGCATATAAAACTTTAGAGCCATTTAGATATGTTTGCATTATGCAAGATCAACTAAAGAAAGCTGGATATGATATAGATATTCCAGATGAATATAAAGGTCTGAATTATTTCAATATTACCCCAACAGACGAAGAAAAAAAACAAAAATTTAGAGATATGGGAAAGTTCTTTCCAAGAGAAGCAGTTATAGATTTTACAATTACAGGTTCCAAGAAAGCTTGTATTGATAAAATAGAGAAATACGTTGAAAAGGGCGTTAAGCACTTTATTCTATTTCATTATTTTAGTCCAGACCCTCAGTTAGCTATGGAAGTATATGCTAAAGAAATAATCCCTTATTTTAATTCTTAGGAAGTACTTCAATTTTTTTAAAGTCAATGATTCCCATTTTTGAAAAACTTAATTTTTCTATTCTTTTGTTTTTTAANTAAATTTGATTTGATATAAANAGAGGGATAATTACNTTCTNGTCATATANAAGTTNATTTTGTGCTTCGATATAAATTTNCTTNCTNTTTTCGNAAGATAATTCNTATGAAGCTTGATTAATTTTTTTATCATAATCCTCNCTACACCATCCTGTTTCGTTATTCCCACCATTGCANGTGAATATATTCATAAAATTATGAGGATCNGGGTAGTCNGCAGCCCATCCTGCTCTAAACATATTAGGNCTATCAATATCAAGTGTAATTAAATAAATCTTCCATTCTAANCCTTGCATTTCGACTTTTACTCCTAGATTCTCCATCCACATCGTCTGTAATATTTCTGCAATAATCCTATTGTTNCCACTTTCGGGGAATAGAAATTTTATTNTNGGAAAATTTTCTCTATCTTTAAATCCATTTTTATCAAGTATTTGATTNGCTAATTTAATATTGTATCTAGNAGGGTTATCNTGAATATTGCCNATNAATCCAGGTGGAATCCATGATTCAGTNNTAATAACNGTATTGTATAAAACTTTTTCGAATACAGATTTATTAATAGAAAGAGAAAAAGCTTTGCGAATTTCTTTATTNTTAAAAGGAAATTTATTAACATTAAATCCTATATAATTATTTCTGAATTGAGTTTCATAATTTAATAAGTTCTTTGATTTAAGATAGGGAATCTCTAATAATGGTATCCCTCCACCATCTATAACATCTAATTTTCCATTTTGAAACATTGCTAAAGAAGATGAAGGATTATCATTCATAAGAAGTAGTATCTCATTAAAATTCTTATTCTTTGGCTTAAGTAGAATATAATTATGACTTTCCCATTTGCTTAATACGTATTCACCTAAGGTTATTATGTTCTCTGGCAGGACCCAGCTCTCTTTGTTTTTGTTTATATTGTCAATCCTTATTGGGAAAGTAGACATAAAGCTTAATAGGCTCATAAAATATGATTTATTTTCATTGAGGGTAATTTCAATTGTTTTGGAATTAATAGATTTCACTCCAACTAACTTAAAGTTATCAATCTCACCTAGGTTATATTCTTTTGCATTTTTAATATCATACAAGAAGTAAGCATAATCAGCACCTGTCTTAGGATTTAATAATCGTTCCCACGAATCTATAAAATGCTTAGAACTAAGCTCTTTTCCATCAGACCATTGTATGTCATTTTTTATATTAATAATTATTTTTTTTTCTTCTTTATTTATATC
>PAOQ02000009.1 GCA_002708105.2 bacterium
GTTCAACGAAGCTTGTCCAGAAAATCTTGTTGGTTTTCCAGGTTCAATTTTCACTAAATTATCAGATTCGTAAAATTCAATTTTTTTGTCAGCTTTAATTTTTAATAAATTTATTACTTCCTTGTCGCCAATAATTATTGGGTAACATTTCTTCAATATTTCTTTTTTTCTTAAGGATTTAATAACTACTTCTGGACCTATTCCATTATAATCTCCAATTGTTATACCAATAACTGGCTTTTTCATAGTCTATAAAATTTAACTGTATTTTCTTTTAAATTCTTGCAAAATGTTTGAAAATTAAATTTTTTAGCCTCAGAAATACATTCCGCAATATATATAAGATTACTCGGGTAGTTAGTTTTTCCTCTATTTGGATGAGGAGACAAATAAGGAGAATCTGTTTCTACCATAATTTTATCATTTGGTATAAAAGCAGCAACATCTCTTAGTTCAGTAGATTTTTTAAATGTGACAATGCCAGTAAAGGATATATAGCATCCAAAATCCAAAAATTGTTTTGCTAATAATTTATCACCTGTAAAGCAATGTATCACACATTCTGTTTTTAAATCCTTCGTTTTTAAAAAATCTATCAACTCATTATATGAATCCCTGGCATGGACTACAAATGGTAAATTTCTTTTATTCGCTATATCTATTTGATAATCTAGGAACTCATATTGAATTTTTTTATCATCTTTTGTGTAGAAAAAATCTAATCCTATTTCACCAATAGCTTTATTATTTGAATTGAATGAAAGCTGTTCAATCTTATCTAAATCAGAGATTTTATGGTTGACACAGTCACATGGATGAATTCCTACAGAACAAAATACTTCCTTATACTTTTCAGAGATAACTATGTTTTTATTTGAGGATTCTAAATCAGTAGAAATTGAAATTATTGTTTCAACACCAGATCTCTTTGCATCCTCAACAATTTTATCAATATTATCATAGCTATAAATATGAGCGTGGGAATCTATAATCATTTAACTCTTCTTAGTTATTGTATCAAGCTCTAGTGAAAATTCCTCTAAGTTATTAAAAGATTTATACACAGAAGCAAATCTTATATAGGCCACTTTATCAATCTCATATAAATGTTTAATCACTAAATCCCCAATTTCATTTGATTCAATTTCTCTTCTTGAGGCTTCAATTAGTTCTTTTTCAATTTCTTGTACGACATTTTCAATTTGCTGAAGTGAAATATTCCTTTTTTGACATGCGCTAATCATCCCATCGATTATTTTAGTCTTATTAAACTCTTGAATTGTTCCATCTTTCTTTAGGACAACTAACTCATAATCCTCTACCCTTTCGTATGTAGTAAAACGTCCCGAGCATGTTAGGCATTCGCGCCTTCTTCTTATAGATCTTGAATCAGAACCTTGTCTCGAATCAATAACCTTAGTATTTTCAATGGTACAACAGCCACTTTCCTTATAAGCCATGATGTGATTTTAGCATAAAAATCATATAAAAATGAATAGGAATCTATAATAAATTTTGATAAATAGGGAATTTTGCGCACAAATCATTAACTTCTTTTTTGCAAGAGAGTAGCAAGTCTTCATTTGCATGGTCTAATAAAACTCTAGATATAAGGTCACCGATTTGTCTTATTTCTTCTTCCCTCATTCCTCTAGTAGTAACGCCTGGAGTACCAATTCTTATACCAGAAGCAATAGATGGTGGCAGAGGATCAAAAGGAATAGCATTCTTATTTGTAGTGATTCCTGCAGCAGCCAATGCTGCCTCACCTTCTTTTCCTGTAACACCAGAACCTCTTAAATCAAGAAGAACTAAGTGCGTATCTGTCCCACCTGTTATACAATTAAAACCTTTTTCTATTAAGATGCTTGCCAATAAGCGGGAATTAGATAAAACCTGTTTCTGATAATCTTTAAAGGAATCAGTTAATGCTTCATTAAAAGCAACTGCCTTAGCGGCAATTGTATTCATTAGAGGACCTCCTTGTGTACCTGGAAAAACTCGACTGTTTATTACTTTCAAATGTTCGTCCTTTGTCATTATCATTCCACCACGTGGGCCTCTAAGGGTTTTATGAGTGGTAGTTGTAACAAAATCACAGAAAGGTATTGGATTTGAATAAAGACCGGCTGCTATTAACCCTGAGGGGTGAGCTATATCTGCCAAAAGATATGAGCCAGACTTATCAGCAATCTTTCTGAACCTCTGATAATCAAGATCTCTTGGGTAAGAACTCCAGCCAGCAATTATTAGTTTAGGTTTATTTTTTAGAGCCAAGTCTTCTATCTGATCATAATCTATCAAAAATGTTTCTTCATTTACTCCATAGGAAATAGAGTTATATACCCTGCCTGAAAAATTAACTTTTGATCCATGCGACAAATGTCCCCCATGGTCTAAGCTCATTCCTAATACAGTATCTCCAGGCTCGAGAAACCCTAAAAAAACTGCCATATTCGCTTGGGCACCTGAATGAGGTTGAACGTTCACAGCTTCAGCACCAAAAAGCTTTTTTGCTCTATCGATAGCTAGCTGCTCTGCAACATCAACGTACTGGCATCCCCCATAATATCTTTTTCCAGGATACCCTTCAGCATATTTATTTGTTAAGACAGAGCCCATAACTTCCATTACAGCTTCGCTTGCATAATTTTCTGAAGCAATCATTTGAAGTTCATATTCTTGCCTTTCAATCTCGTTTTTTATTAACGAAGAAACTTCACTGTCTATTTGTTTTGATAGTGCCATGGCTTATCTTCAGACTACTCAAAATGTAAAAAAATTCAAGGAAAGTAAAAAAATAGTTACTATAATTAAAGAATGAAAAAACTTATATCTATTGAAGGTGCCTCATCTAATAATCTGAAGAAAATAAGCTGCGAGATTCCTTGGTATAGCCTTTGCGTCATAACAGGATTATCTGGATCAGGTAAATCTTCGCTTGGGATTGAAACAATTCATGCGGAAAGTAGAAGAAGATATTTAGAGTCATTGTCTACATATGCAAGACAATTCTTAGAGAAAATCGATAAACCTAAAATCGTCTCACTAAATGGTGTTCCACCATCAATATGCATTGAAAGTAGAAATACTGTAAAAAATTCAAGATCAACAGTAGGGACACTTACTGAGATATATGATTACATGAGAGTTATATATAGCAGGATAGGGTCTATTTATTGTACAGATTGCTCAGTTGAGTGTTCCTCGTTAAATACCGAAGGTATTTACAATAACTTAATAGATAAATTCTTGGATCAAGAGCTCATTATTAGTATAGAAAATACGAAAAATATTGATACTAAAGAGTTAAAAAAAATGGGTATTTTTGAAATCATTTCTGAGAATAAGATAGAATTGATACAAAATATCGGCAAAGACTCTGCCTCTTTTGTTCCACTTATCGATAGGGTAAAAATAAAAAAATCAAACTTCTCTAGAATAATCGAATCAATAGAACTTGGATTCACGCTTTCAAGTAAAATAATGATATTTAACAAAAGAATAGAGTTTATTAAAAGCTATAAGAAAGAACTCTGCTGTCCTAATTGTTTAAAAGAATATAAAAAACCGTCACCAAATAACTTCTCATTTAATATTCCAAGTGGTGCTTGCAAAGAATGCAAAGGTTTTGGAAATACTTTAACTCCTGATATGGATCTTATTGCATATGACGACAAGATATCGATTGATAACGGTGCCATTTCTATTTTGCAAAGACCTTCCTTGGGATATGAGAAAAGAAAATTTTTAGAATTTTGCATAACTAATAAAATAGATACGGCCTCACCTTTTTCAAAGCTCTCATTTAAAGACAAAGAGCTTATTTTAAAAGGCGCCAAAAGCTATAAAGGTATAAATGGCTTATTTAAAAGGCTAGAAAGAAAATCCTATAAAATGCACATAAGAGTCCTGTTAAGTAAATATAGATCACCGACTATATGTGCAGAATGTTCAGGATCAAGAATAAACAATTTAGCATCAAAAGTTCAGCTCAATGGGTTAGCGATACATCAGTTATGTAATCTGAGTATTGAACAACTTAAAGAATTTTTTGACAATATAAAAATTCAGAAATCACAGCTTGAGATAATTAACGAGCCCCTCAAGCAATGTAAGCAAAGAATTAAATTTCTTATGCAAGTAGGACTAGAATACTTAACTCTTGATAGGCTTGGAAAAACTTTATCTGGTGGAGAAATACAAAGGGTTAATCTATCTCAACAACTAGGCTCAGAATTAACTGATACTTTATATGTACTTGATGAACCATCTATAGGCCTCCATGCAAAAGATATAGAGAATTTATATAAAACAATTATTAACTTAAGAGATTTAGATAACACTATCATTCTAATTGAACATGACCTTGGAATTATATCTAAAGCTGACTGGATAGTTGAACTAGGACCAAAATCGGGAAAATCAGGTGGGAATCTAATTCATTGTGGTGATTATAAATCTTTAATTAAAAATAAGAAATCAATTACTTCTAGATATCTAAATAAAGAAAAAGAAATAAAGAAGGCTCCAACTAAGATCAAATCTAAGAANATGATTAAAGTTAGCAATGTCAGTAAGAATAATATCAAAAATGTAAGTTTTGAATTTCCAATNGGTGGCATTACATGTGTCACTGGTGTCTCCGGGTCAGGCAAGAGCACTTTAATAAAAGATTGTTTTTACGGTAATGCTTGTAAGGAGTTTGGACAAAACTATACAGACCCAGGCGATATTAATAGTATTACCGGACTATCCAGGATTAATGAGCTTATATTGATTACACAGGACACTGTTGGAACAAGTGCGAGATCAAATCCTGCGAGTTATATCAAGATATATGACGATATTAGAGATATAATGTCAAAAACCCCAGAAGCAAAATCTCAAAAATTAAAGCCAGGAGATTTTTCTTTTAATACGGACGGAGGCAGATGCGATGACTGTAGGGGTGAAGGTGTAAAAACTATAGAAATGCAGTTTTTATCGGACTTAGAAGTTATATGTGACTCATGTAATGGGAAAAAATTTAAAGAAAATATACTAGAAATAAGATTTCAGAATAAGAACATTAATGAGATTCTTGATCTTACAATAGATGAAGCCATAGAGTTTTTTGAGGATCAAAAAAAGATGGTACGAAAACTTGAAATATTATCCTCTGTTGGTCTTGGCTACTTATCTCTTGGCCAGCCAACAAATACCTTATCAGGTGGAGAATCTCAAAGAATTAAGATAGCAAAGTCTCTTTTAGCAAAAAATTTGAACAATGTGCTTTACATACTTGATGAACCATCAATTGGCTTGCATGTTGATGATTTAAAAAGTCTAGTAAGAACATTTGAGCTACTTATAGAGAAAGGTAATACAATTATCATTATTGAACACAATTTAGACTTAATTAAGATTGCTGATTATATTATAGATATAGGACCCGGTGGGGGACAAAAAGGTGGAAAAATTATTGCATCGGGGACATATAAAGAAATTAAAAAAAACAAAAATTCAATTATAAAAAACTATATTTAGATTAGAATTCTTTTACTTTAATATTTTTAAGTATTTCTTTCACCATAATCTTGTTTCCAGATATCAGACTCTTGTTTTTTAATATATCGAAACTTTTACCATTAGCGGCAATCACTCTTCCTCCTGCTTCCCTTACAAGTAAAACACCTGCTGAGGTATCCCAGCTATTTAGTCCTAATTCCCAAAAACCATCAAAACGTCCGCAGGCTACGTATGCTAAGTCTAGTGCAGCAGAACCATCCCGTCTAAGTGATCTTGTCTTAAAAACTAATCTTTTAAAATTATTTATATTTTTTTCTGCATATATCTTCTTTGAGGTTATGAAGCCTGTACATAGCAATGAATCTGAAAGATGTTTAACCTTGGCAACCTCTATTCTTTTTCCATTCAAGAAGGCACCCAGACCCTTTTGCGCATAGAAAAATTCATCTCTCAATGGATCATAAATTGCACCAAATGTAATTTTTCCATTTAACATTACACCGATAGACGTACAGAAAAAAGGATAATTGTGAATAAAGTTATTTGTGCCGTCAATCGGGTCAATAATCCAAGTTATATTTTCTACATTTTTAGTTATTCCAGTTTCCTCACCGATAAAGTTTGAATTTGGGAAATCTTTTCTTATGAGTTTTATTATTAGTTTTTCAATTTTTATATCTTCACTTGTAACCCAATCATTTTGTCCTTTTGATTTCACTCTCTTTTTCTTTTGATAACCTTTCAAAAGTATTTTTCCAGCTTCTCTACAAGCAAGAGTAAGAACTTTTTTAATTTTTTTATCAATTACTGCCATATAAGATTCCTATTAGATATTTTTTAAAGTAATATAAAATAAAAGAAGGATAAAAAAAAGTAACTATGAAAGATATGAAATTTTCCATTGGTGCGGATAATGAATCAAAATGTGTGTACATTGCCAAAGAATACCTTGAAAAAAATAACTACACGATTATTTCATATGGATCACTCGCAAATGAAAAAAGTGACTGGGTAGAAATATCAAAGAAAGTAGCTCTTGATGTGCAACATAATAAATCCGACTTTGGAATTCTTTTTTGTTATACAGGTACTGGAGTAACAATTGTTGCCAATAAATTTAAAGGTGTTAGGGCTGCCTTATGCAATAATAAAAAAATAGCCGAGGGTGCAAGAAAATGGAATAATGCTAATATATTAACAATGAGTACGTTATCTGTTAAAGAAAATGAAATTGAAAACATTATTTCTACCTGGATTAATACACAAGTTGATGAAACCGAGCTTGTCAATATAAATAAAATAAGCGAGATCGAATTATGAAAGTAGGAATTGTCGGTGCAAGTGGTGCAGTTGGATTAGAAATTATAAAGCTGTTACAAGAAAGAAAATTTAATCTCTCATCACTAACTTTATTTGGTTCAAAAAGATCAGCTGGTAAATCAATTAAATTTAGAAACAAACGAATAGTGATAAAGCAACTAAAGAGTTCTTCGTTAAAAGAATTTGATTTAATTTTCTTTTCTGCAGGATCTAAAATAAGCAAACAATATGCCCCAATTGCAGCCAAAAATAATTGCATTGTAATAGATAACAGTTCTGCATTTAGAATGAAAAAAAATATTCCCTTAATAGTTCCTGAGATTAATGGTGGTGATTTACAAAGAAATAAATCAAAAATAATAGCAAATCCCAACTGTACTACTATCATCTCTCTGATGGCTATCAAGCCATTATATGACTTGTCTCCAATCAAGCGTATTATAGCTACAAGTTTTCAATCAGTATCAGGAGCCGGAAATTTGGGTATGGAAGAGCTAGAAAAAAATACTAAAAATTTTTTATCAAAAAAGGAAACCGGCAAAAATCGTGTTTTTGAGAGAAATATAGCATTTAATGTAATACCTAAGATTGGTGAAATAACTAAAAATTTATATTCTGAAGAGGAAATGAAGCTGCATAATGAGTCGAGAAAAATTTTGTCAGATAAAAAAATTAAAGTTACTGCAACTACAGTAAGAGTTCCTGTACTAAGATCACATAGTATTAGCTTAAATCTCGAATTTAAAAATAAAGTTACATTAAACAAAGCCAAAAAAGCATTGAACAATTTCCCTGGTTTAAAAAATATTGACTTAGGAGATCAAGCTTCATTTCCTACACCAATCGACTCATCAAATAAAGATGAATGCTTAGTTGGAAGACTGAGAACTGACTACTCCATAAAAAATGGAATATCTTTATGGGTTGTTGGAGATCAAATCAGGAAAGGAGCTGCGCTAAATGCGGTTCAAATTGCTGAATATTTACAGAAAATATAATTTTATAGTACTATATTTCATAGATGCGAATAATTCATGGATGTATAACTGCGTTAATAACTCCTTTTAAATCAGATGGAAGTCTAGACGAAATACAATTAGAAAAATTAATAAATCGTCAAATCAATAGTGGAGTAAGTGGAATAGTGCCATGTGGAACAACTGGCGAATCCCCTACTCTTAGCCATGAAGAACATAACGAAGTAATAAAAATATCTATTGATATAACAAAAAAGAAAATTCCAGTTATCGCAGGTACCGGTTCAAATTCTACTTACGAGGCGCTAAAGATGACTGAGAGTGCTGAAAAAGCTGGAGCTGATGCAACTCTACAAGTAGTACCTTATTACAATAAACCAAATCAAGAAGGTTTATTAAATCATTTTACGCAAATTGCTGATAATACTTCTATGCCGGTGATTCTTTATAATATTCCTGGCAGATCTGTAGTGAATTTAGATATTGAAACGATATCTAAGTTAGCAAATCAAAACAAAAATATAGTTGGCATTAAAGAAGCTAGTGGCGATATAAATATAGTTAAAAATATAAAATCATCTTGTGACCCTAATTTTATAATACTTTCAGGTGAGGACTCACTAAATCTTTCAATACTTGAGGAAGGAGGCTCAGGATTTATATCAGTGACTTCAAATTTAATTCCAGAAAAATGCTCAGATTTATTTAATAGTTATATAAATAAAGATTTTACTACCGCAAAAGAAATTAATAATGAAATTTCAAAACTTAACAAGCTGTTGTTTACAGATACAAATCCTATCCCTATCAAGTATGCAATGAGTCAATTAGGCTTATGTGAGAATATACTTAGATTGCCATTAACAAACTTGAATGAGATTAAATGCAAGGAGCTATTGGCTGAGTTAAAAAATATGCAGCTTATTTAAATGGAGATAGCTTCGAAAATCGAAAGAAACCTGACATCAGAGGGAAAAATCGTTGTGGGTATTGATGAAGTTGGAAGAGGCTCATTGGTAGGGCCAGTAGTAGCATGTGCTTTTTCATTAAACTCTCTAAATTCTAAGATTAAAGTTAATGACTCGAAAGTTTTATCAAAAAATAAAAGAAATTATACTTTCATTCAACTAATGAATTCGGGATCTGTATTTGGATTAGGATTTTCAAGTCATGAGGAAATAGATCAAATAAATATATTAAATGCAACAAAACTTGCAATGAAAAGAGCTGTCGAAAATCTAAATATTACACCAGACATACTTTTGATAGATGGAAATCAAAAGATTGGTACCAAATTCCAAGAATTATGCGTCATTAAAGGTGACCAAAAATGCAAATCAATCGCAGCAGCCTCCATAATTGCAAAAATATCTAGGGATTTCCTGTTAAAAAAAATCTCAGAAATTTTTCCATATTATAATCTTAATCAAAACAAAGGGTATGGAACAAAGGAACATGTTGATTTAATTAAGAAGTACGGGATGTCTCCATTTCACAGAAAAACTTTTAGGATAAAATTGACATAAAAACCTAATTATTATATTTTTCTCATATGCAGGCTGACAAAGAAGAAAATAATAAATTTTTTTTCAAAATAAGTGAACTTTCAAAAATCACAGGAGTACCTTCAACAAAAATCAGGTACTGGACGAAAAAATATGATCAATTAAATAGTAAACTAAGAATTAATTCCGACTCTAGGCACTCTCTATATCATAAAGATTCAATAGAAGTAATACTCGATATTGATAAATACTTAAAGAATATTAATATTTTAAGCGACAAAGACAATATAAATCAAAAACTTACAAATAATATCAACAATCAAATTGAAATTAAAGAAAAACTCGAAAAACTAAGAGATAAATTAAAAAACCTCATATATATTAATGTTTAAAATTAATTTAAAGAATAATTAGCTAAAATTAGTTAACATGTATTAATGAAAATTCTTTTAACAAATGATGATGGAATTGAAGCTGAGGGATTAATCCCTCTCTATAATGTCTTAAGTGAATTTGGAAGCACTATAATCGTTGCACCTCAATATAATCAAAGTACAAAAAGTCATTCAATTAGTCTTAACACGCCATTGCGATGCAAAGAAGTTGAAAAAGACAAATTTGCTCTTTTGGGCTTACCAGCAGACTGTGTAAATTTTGCTATTAATTCTAAAATAGGGAAAATTCCTTTTGATCTAGTAGTTTCTGGTATTAATGATGGTGCCAATATTGGAGACGACATTAACTACTCGGGTACAGTAGGGGCTGCAAGAGAAGGATTTCTTCATGGTATTAATTCAATTGCAATATCAATCGCAAACAAAAAAGACCCAAAATATGAAGATTGCTCAATCGCCCTTAAGCAAATATTAGAAAAAATTTTGTCCTTAAAAATAAAATCATTCTTCTATAATATTAACTACCCAAATATCCCTATTGATAAAATAAAGGGGATAAAAATGACAAAACAAGGCGAAAGAGCTTATGGGCAAAAAATCATCCCCAAGAAAGACCCTAGAGGAAATGAATATTTTTGGATTGGTGGAAGTGACTTAACTTACAAAGCAAAAAGCGGTTCTGATATCTATGCAATTAGAAATGGTTTTATCTCAATTACACCTCTCATCACAGACTATACTGATTACAATGGTTTAAAGCTGAAAATATGATAGATAAATTATATCAATACATCCTAAACTTATGCCGTGGACCAAGAGGATCGTTAATTATGTCGATTGTTTCATTCACGGAAGCTGTTATTTTTATAATTCCTCCTGACCCTTTCCTAGGCTTATTATGTATCAAGAAGAGTTATAAGAGAATAATTAATCTAACTATAATTTGTCTAGTAACTTCCGTTGTAGGAGGATGTCTCGGATACTATTTAGGAGAAGAAATTTATTTGTTTGGAGTCGAAAAAGATATTTCAATTATCTCAAATAATATTGATAAAATTAATATAATTCGAGAGAAATTTAATAGTGGTGCTTTTCTATTAATGGTTACTTCTGGATTCACTCCATTACCATTTAAGTTGTTCTGCATAACTGCAGGAATTTTAAATGTTGATTTTATACCTTTTTTACTAGGATCGATTGTAGGAAGAGGATTAAGATTCTCCCTCATAGCATATCTTGCGAAAATATTCGAAGAGCAATTTGATGAAATGCTAAAGAGTAAAAAAATATTTTATATATCTATTAGCTTAATAGTCATTTTAATTATATATTTAATTATAAAATGGACGTAAAAGAATATATTAGAGATGTTCCAAATTTTCCAAAAGATGGGATTTTATACAAAGATATAACTCCACTTCTTGGTGATTATAAAGCTTTTACATTTGTCGTTAATGAAATATCAAAAAATATACCAGATGATGTGACTTCTATTATTGCCCCTGAGTCTAGAGGATTCATTTTTGCTTCCGCTGTTTGTTATAACCTAAATAAAAATTTAGTCTTAGTCAGAAAAAAAGGGAAGCTGCCATATAAGACTTTTGAGATTGATTATGATCTTGAGTATGGCACTGATACCTTTCAAATTCACACTGATTCAATTAATCCTGGTGATAAAGTTTCCATTATTGATGATTTGCTTGCGACAGGTGGAACGATACAAGCAATTGAGGAGCTAATTCAAAACTTTCAATGTACTATAAGTTCAATATCATTTGTAATAGAGTTAGAAAGTTTAAAAGGAAGAGATAAGCTAAATTGTGATAATATTTCATCTTTGATTAGCTACTGAAAAAATGAGAGTTTTACATTCAGAAAAAAATACATCTTACAGAATAATATTTTCGAATAAAATTAAAGAATATATCAAGAAACAATCGAGTAAATATAAAAAGATTGCTGTAATTGCAGATACAAATCTATGGAAACATTATGGGAAGGAAATAGGAAGGAAGGATATTCTCAATATTAAAATAGAACCTGGGGAAAGAAGTAAATCAATTAAGACAAAAAATTATATAGAAGACTTACTATTAAAAAATAATTTTAATAGAAATAGCCTCATTATTGCTATTGGTGGTGGAGTTATTGGTGATTTGGTTGGTTTTACAGCATCAACTTTTATGAGAGGAGTTGCTCTAGTTCATATTCCAACGTCACTTATCGCAATAGTTGATAGCTCAATAGGTGGAAAGACGGCCATTGATAACAAATACGGTAAAAACCTTATAGGAACTTTTTATAACCCCAAAGAAATAATAATAAACCTTGATTTCTTAAAATCTTTACCAAATAAAGAAATAAGACAGGGGATGGCCGAAATAATTAAATATTCAATAATTGACAGTAAATCTTTATTTATATCACTTAATCAAATTAATAAACAATTTCTTTTAAATAAAAAGAGTATAACAAATCAAATTATAAAAGAATGTATAAAAATAAAAATAAAAACCGTGGAAAGTGATTTTAAAGAAAGCGACAAAAGAATGATCCTAAATTTTGGTCATACTGTTGGCCATGCTTTAGAGAAATTCTATAAATATAAAAAGTCTCATGGAGACTGTATTGGATTTGGAATGCTTGTCGAAGCAAAGATTGCGAATAAAATAAATCATCTTTCATCAAATGAGTATCATAAAATTAAAGAGCTTCTAAATAGTTATGAGCTTATAAATCTAAACATTAAAAAAACAAATGTAAAAGAGCTTCTACGCTATATGAGGCTTGATAAAAAAAATTTAGATAGTTCTGTAACTTTCTCACTCCCTAAAAAAATAGGAAGCATCATCAAAACTAGAGGTAAGCATTCTATCCAAATAAAGGATAAAATAATAATAGATTCTTTAAATACAGTAATCGATGAAATTAAAAATTAAAAAGTTCTCTAAATTCTTATTAGATTTTACGAATGTCAGATTTACAGAATTCATATATAGGAAGAATGTAATATTAGATATTGGATGCGGGGAGGGAGAATTTCTTATAAAACTTGCGAATCTATACCCAAAGAAGCAATTCCTAGGAGTTGAAATTAAGTATGGAAGAATAATTAAATGTCTGAAGAAATCTAATCTAAATAATATAAAAAATATTAAATTTGCTATATGTGATGCAAATCTTTTTGTAGAAAAGATCTTATTAAATGAAACTTTAAATAAAGTCTTTATTAATAATCCCGATCCATGGCCAAAAGATAAGCATGAGAAAAATAGGATATTAAAAGTACCTTTTCTTAATAACCTGCATAAAAAATTGAAAAGAAGAGGGAGCCTATATATTAAGACGGACAGCAAGAAATACTTGAATTATATTATTAAAAATATAAAAAAAACAAAGTTTGAAATAGATACATCAGAAAGTAAATTTGATTACTCGTTAGAATCAACAAAATTTCAAAAGCTCTATGAAAAAGACAAAAAAAGGATATATTCAATAAAATTTATAAAAAAATAATTAGAGATTATTCTGAAAAACTTTAAAAGTATGTTCTCTTAAAGAGTTAATTCCATCTTTATCTGAAGGATAGCTTGATACATTAATTTCATTTAAGAAACTAATTTCAACATCTCCAGATTTAATATTTAGTGAACCCTTATCTAATATATCACCTGCACCGGAAATAATCATAGGCAAAATATTTGTGTCAGTCTTTCTTGCAATAAAAAAGCCCCCTGTCTTAAAATCAAGTAACCCAGGATTTGGATTCCTTGTGCCTTCTGGAGCTATAAAGACAATCTTTCCATTCTTTATTTTTTTTAACATTTTCACTACCTCTCTCCTATCCTCAAATGAGCCATCCCTAGCAACAAAATAATGTCCCATAATTTTAACAGCTTGACCAAATACAGGAAATTTTAAGAGCTCTTTTTTCATCATTGCTCTCCAATCATATGGCATAAAAGAGCTAAAACAAAAAATATCAAAAAAACTTTTATGGTTATACATAATTATTAAAGGTTTATTGCTTAAATTTTCAATACCTTTTACCTTAAGATTAATATTACAAAAAAATAAAATTAACTTACCCCAATATTTTACAGTCGATAAACAAGCAACTTTAGGAGAAAACAAAGAAATAATTATTGTTAAAAGTCCAAAAAAAACCGTCAAAACTGCAATTATGGACCATTTTAGAATAGATATAATAGTTTTTACTAGATTAATATTCATAATTTTCTCTAATTAATTTGATAAAGGTACTTTTTTCCATAAAATACTATATAGCATTGGAGGTTCATATGATAGTTGTTTTAAAAAGTTCATCTACTAATGAAGAATTAGAAAAGATTGTTGAGGCAGTCAAGGAGTACGGGTATACGGCAGAAGTTGTTAAAGGAAAATCAAAAACTATAATTGGTGCAGTTGGAGATCAAAAAGAGAAGCAGCAGCACATGAACTTGCTAGGTCAACTTCCAGGCGTTGAAGCTGTTGTACCAATAACACAACCACATAAACTTGGAAGTAGAGAATTTAAAAATGATGATTCAGAATTTAAAGTTGGCAATACTACAGTTGGAGGTCAAAATCTAACACTTATCGCCGGTCCGTGTTCAATAGAATCTGAAGATCAAATTATCGAGATTGCAAATTCAGTAAAAGAAAGTGGTGCCACAATATTAAGAGGTGGTGCTTTTAAACCTAGAACCTCACCATATACTTTCCAAGGGATGGGAGAAGAAGGTTTAATTCTTTTAAGAAAAGCAGGCGACGAATCTGGGCTCCCAATTGTAACAGAAGTTTTAGATGTTAAAGATTTGGATTTAGTTTGCAAATATGCTGACATGATTCAAATAGGGGCAAGAAATTGCCAAAACTATGCATTACTAAAAGCAGTAGGAAAAGCAAAAAAACCAGTTCTTTTAAAAAGGGGTATGTCTACAACAATTAATGAATTCTTACTTTGCGCCGAGTACCTTCTAGCTGAGGGAAACATGAGTGTAGCCCTTTGTGAAAGAGGTATACGAACTTTTGAAACCGCAACGAGAAATACTTTTGATATTAATGCAATACCGGTTCTAAAAGAAAAAACTCACCTTCCTGTAATTGGCGATCCTGCTCATGGAACAGGTTATTGGCAATATGTATCTCCAATAGCATATGCTGCTATTGCAGCTGGAGCCGATGGGCTTGCAGTTGAAGTTCACAATAATCCTGAAATTGCTTTGAGTGATGGAGGACAATCCTTAAAACCAAAAAGGTTTGCTGAAATGGTTGAGAAAGCAAGAATAATTGCAAATGCAATTGGGAAGAAAATTTAATTCTTTATTAAAACTCTTCTACCTTGAAGGACACATTTATCTTCTGCTATAAGCTGAATTGCTCTAGGCAAAATTTCATGTTCTTTTTCGTGAATCTTTTCAATTAAAGTTGCCTCTGTATCAACATCTTCAATTTCTACTAAACCTTGAGTTATTATTGGTCCAGTATCTACGCCTTCATCAACATAATGAACAGTGCATCCACTATATTTAGCACCATAATCAATTGCCTGTCTAGGGGCATGCAACCCAGTAAAAGCAGGAAGAAGAGAAGGATGAAGGTTGATTACTTTCTTTTCATAATGTGAAGTAAAAAAGGGAGATAAAATTCTTTTAAATCCTGCAAGAACAATTAGCTGAATATTAAATTTCTCTATACGAGAAATTATTTCAGTTTCAAATTCCTTTCTGGAATCATACTCCTTATGAGAAATGAATATTGATTCAATGGAAAGATTTTTAGCTCTTTCTAAAACGTGAGCATCTTTCATATTGCAAAATAAAAGTGAAACCTCTACATTGGGTATATTTGCCTTAACTATAGCTTCAAAGTTTGAGCCATTCCCAGAAGAAAAAATTGCTATTTTAAATTTATCTGACATAAGAAAATAACTAGGCAGCTACCTACTTTCCCAAAACCAACAGGTNTCAGTATCATCGGCCTCTGAGGACTTAACTTCCGGGTTCGGAATGGAACCGGGTGTACCCCCTCCAGTGTGGCCACCTAGAATCTAAAATGGTATACAAAAAAAAATTGATGTCAATATCAAAATTAAGTTTTTAATCCAAATAACTTAATACAGGTAATTTTCTAAGTTTTTTTAGCTTTTTTAATGCTTTTAGTTCAATTTGCCTTATTCTTTCTCGGGTTACATTAAACTCTTTACCAATTTCCTCTAAAGTAAAGGCTTGATCCTCATCTATTCCAAATCTTTTCTTAATAACTTCTTTTTCTCTTTCACTAAGAACTTTATGCAAAGAGTCATTAATCATATCTTTCAATTCTTTGCTCTTAAACGAATCATATTGACTAGGTGTACTATCATCACCTACTGTATCCATTAAAGTTTGAGAGGATTCATCATCATTAATAGGAGAATCCAAAGCTATAGGATCCTTTGTAACCCTAAGAATTTTTTCTACCTTACTTAGGCTATAACTTGATTCTATTGCTAATTCAGATGTTGTAGGCTCTCGTCCAAGTTTCTGGACAAGCACTCTAGAGGCTGATCCAATTCTATTAATTTGTTCAGTCATGTGGACAGGTATTCTTATTATCCTTGCTTGATCAGCCAGGGCTCTTGTAATAGCTTGTCGAATCCACCATGTCGCATAAGTAGAAAATTTATACCCTCTTTCATACTCAAACTTTTCTACTGCTCTTATCAATCCAATATTTCCCTCTTGAATCAAATCAAGAAAAGGGAGCCCCTTATTTGTATATCTTCTTGCAATGCTGACAACTAATCTTAGATTCGACTCAACTAATTTTTTTTTCGAAACAACATAATTGAATTTTGCTTTCTTTAATTCATCTAGAAGAACTTTTCCAAAATTTCCATTTTTAAGAAAAGTTACAAGAGATTTTAAAAAATCCGAGGAAAATTCAATTTTTAGCAATTCATCTTTTAGTAACTTCTTATCTTTATTCATTAACTTTTTCTTTAATAGTGCATTTTCTATCACTTCAAAGACATTTACAATTCTTCTATTTAAGCTTTCACTTTTTGCATTTGGCGAGTTTAATTCATCTAAATCATATTCATTTGACTCAGCATTATATGAATCAGGCAAATAGTTTTCAGATAGATACTTTAGAAGATTTAAATCTGAAACCAAGGAATTACATATAAAATTTTTGGCTATACTTAATTTTGAAGCAACATCTGTTTCTTCAGACTTTTTTAGTAATGAATGTAATGCAATAGTATTAAGATAACTTTTAACTGGATCATCCGTGGATTCCAATACTTTAATTGGTGCAGGTATTTCAAATTCCTTTTTTATTTTCTTATCTAACTTAATTTTTGGTAATATTTTATTAACAAAATGGGGGAGGAAACTTATAGCATTAGGGAGAGAAGTTTTATTAATCATATGCACCTTCAGTGATTAATATTAACCAATTAATGGGATAATGGCTAAAAGTAGATAAGAAATTCTTCCAAAAAAGTCAATTTTTGCCTTATTTAATAGGGTTATAATAAGGTTTTCTCCTTTTCTATCAGATTTTTTAGTTCGTTGAGTAAGGACTTCTCTTCATTTTCCAATAGATCAACGTTTTTACTTAATTTTAAATTAATTACACGTTTCAAATCTTTAATAGAATTAAGTTCTATTTTCTTAATACAATCTTCGATCAACTTCTTCCTTAAAATAGATTCCTTTGGAATTTCAAATGGTGTAAATACTAAATCTGATAACATGCTACTAACGCCATCATCAGTAATGGCCCCAATCAGAGTTGATGCGTCTGCATTAAGATTAGTATGTAAGATTTCTATAATTTCGTTATGAAAGTCAGTTTTTAAAACTTCTAAACATTTTTTAATCAATTGTTCATCTCTAGAATCAATAAATTCAATAAAAACTTTAATTATTACATCCTGAGGGCTAAGTATCCTATAACCTAAAACTAAATCTTCAGAAGAATCATTTTTAATAAATTCTTTATTTATTATGCTCTCAACTTTTACTTTTGAAATAGAAAAGGATGAAGCAAACTTATTAATAAATTCGTCTCTTTGAATATAATTTTGTACATACTTTATTTTACCTACAAAGTTATCCACCACCTCATCTATGCTTAATTCTTTTTCTATTAACTTATCCTTTAAATAATCCATATACTCTTCCATTATAAGATTAGACTTCTTAGCCTTTTCAATGAAGTGATCTATTGTGTTAGTTTGAAGATATGAACATGGGTCTTCACCATTATCTAATCGCAAAGAGAAGACCTCTATTCCAAACTGATATAATGGTTCAATATTCTTAAATGATGAATCAATACCAGCTTTATCAGAATCATAACAAAGTATAACTTTATTGGTTATCTTTTTAATTTCATTTGCATGATCTAAAGTTAATGCTGTTCCCATAGTTGCAACTACGTTATATAGACCACGCTTATTCATCATTAAGACATCTGTATATCCCTCTACTATAAAAATATATTTTGGTTTTCTTCCGTTTAGCTTATTAAAATTATTTAATCCATATAGAATTTTACGCTTAGAGAAAATTTCTGATTCCTTTGAATTAATATATTTAGCTTTATCGTCACCAATCGTTCTACCAGCAAAAGCAAGGATATTTCCCTGCCTATTTTTTATAGGAAAAATTATTCTATTACGAAAAAAATCGTAAAAGTCCTTTTTGTTATCTTTGAGACTAATTAAACCAAGGGACAAAGCTATTTCTTTTAGCTCTTCCTTTTCCCCTATGGTTGAAGAGATTGTGTTCCAGCTATCGGGTGCAAATCCTAATGAGTTTTCTTGAATATCTTCTTTATCAAAGCCCCTTTCTTGGAGATATTTAATTGGCTTTGAATTTCTTTCATTATCAAGCAGGAATCTAGAAAAAAATTGAGAAATTTTATTGTTAAAATCATACATCTTTTTATTTAAAGTTTTATCTTTAACTGGTACATAAGTATTTCTTGGAATTTTTATATTGAAAAAAATAGATAGTTCTTCTAAAGTTTCAGGATAAGTCAGGTTTTTGAATTCTTTTATAAATTGAATCAAATTCCCGCCTGCCTTGCAAACAAAGCAATGATACAAGCCCTTATCGTCACTTACTTGCATTGATGGAGTTTTGTCGTCATGAAAAGGACATAAAACTTTATATCCACTTCCAGACTTTTTACATTCTGACCAGTTCTTATCTATATATTCTTTTAAGGATGTCTTACTTAGGATGTCGTCTTTGTCTGAGTATTTTTCATATGATGACATTTAATTACATTAATATCTTGGTTTTCTAACTTTTTTATTCATCCTTTTTTTAGCGGCAAAGAGCTTCTTTTTTTTCGTTTCGCTAGGTTTTTCAAAATACTCTTTTTTCCTAGCATCAGTCAAAATACCACCCTTTTCAACTTGCCTCTTGAATCTTCTTAAAGCATTTTCTAAATTTTCATTACTTCCAACATATATTCCTGGCATACAAATCTCCAATAAGTTAAAAAACTTATATTAGTATCAATTTAATGTCAAGAAATTAATTAGATAGTATTTTTAGAGCTTTTTTTACTATGCTATTTTTATTAATCTTAAAAAATTTATATAGTTCATCTTTTGGAGCACTTGCACCAAATGTTTCAATGGAAACAACATTTGAATAATCATCAAAGAAGCTCTTCCATCCCAGAGAAAGTCCTGCCTCAACTGAAATAATCGGCGAATCTCCCAAATATTTCCTTCTTATACTTGCTGGTTGACTAAGGAATTTATCTAAACAATTTACAGAAAGAACAGTTACATTTTTTCCTTTTTCTTTTAAAGCTTTGGCAGCAGAATATGCAATTTCAACCTCTGAACCAGACGATAAAAGTGTCAAATCACGTATCTTTAAAGATCCATGAATTACCTGTGCTCCAATATTTATTAAATTTCTATCCAATTTATCTGGAAACCCATTAATAAAGTCTAAATTCTGACGACTCAAAGCAATCAAAGATGGACTCTCGGATGTGATTGCGTCAATCCAGGAATGAAATGTTTCATTAATGTCACAAGGTCTATAAATTTTTAAATTTGGTATGGCTCTAAGACTTGCTAGATGCTCAACAGGTTGATGTGTAGGACCATCCTCACCAAGACCAATCGAGTCATGTGTCATTACATAAATAACTTTTATACCCATCATTGCCGATAATCTAATTGAGGGTCTACAATAATCAGAGAATACCAAAAAAGTCCCCCCATATGGTATAACTCCTTTATGAAGAGATAAACCATTCATAATTGATGCCATTCCATGCTCTCTAATACCATAATGTATATAATCGCCTGAATAATTTTTTGATGTGATATTGGACATTGATTTAATTTTAGTATTATTTGATGGAGTTAAATCTGCTGAACCCCCTATCAGTTGTGGAACATGAATTTTTAAAACTTCTAGCACTTTCTCACTAGCCTTTCTTGTTGAAACTTTCTTAACATCAATATTATTTTTTTTAAAATTTAAGAATAAATCCTCTAAAAACTTTTGAGAAAATTTAGGAGATAAATCTGAATTAAAATCTCTTTTTAAATTACTTTTACTCAAATTTGACTCCCATTTTAGTCTTATACTCTTTGATCGAGAACCTGCTTTACGCCATTTCTTTAATATAGAAGGTGGTATTTTAAAGGGTTCATAGTTCCATTTTAAATTCTTTCTTGTTTGAAGAACTTCTTCCTTTCCTAGCGCAGCTCCATGGCTTTTCTCAGAACCTTCTTTATTAGGTGAACCATATCCGATTTTAGTTGAGCAAGCTATCATTGTAGGCTTTTTTGATCTTTGAGCGGTTTCAATCGCTCTCCTTATCTTGTTATGATTGTGGCCATCAATTTTAACATAATTCCAATTATAAGATTTAATACGTGATTCTGTGTTATCAGAAGTAGAAAGATTTGTTGGACCGTCTATCGATATTTTATTATCATCAAAGAAAACTATAAGTTTATTAAGCTTTAAATGCCCAGCAAGACTTAATACTTCATGACTTAGTCCCTCCATTAAACATCCGTCTCCTACAAAGGCATAAGTAAAATGGCTTACTATTTCATCTCCGTACTTACTATTTTGTATTCTTTCTGCCAATGCCATCCCAACTGCATTTCCAAGTCCTTGAGCTAGAGGTCCTGTTGTAGTTTCAACACCTATTGTATGTTTGTACTCAGGGTGTCCTGGCGCCTTTGAGCCCAATCTTCTAAAGTTCATTATTTCTTTTAATGATGGCTCAGGATAACCTAATAAGTATTGCAGAGAATATATCAACATTGAGCCATGCCCATTAGATAAAACAAATCTATCTCGATCCGGCCAACTAGGTTTAGATGAATCAAATTTTAAATACTCTTGAAATAATATTGTTGCAACATCGGCCATACCCATTGGCATCCCCGGATGACCAGAGTTAGCCCTTTCGACAGCATCAATAGATAGAAATCTTAAAGCATTAGGAATTTTTAAGTCCATAATTTAAAATACATTATCTTAATACAAGATGAATTCAAATTTTTTTTATATCTTTTGTTGAAAAAAATTATTACTGATTTAAAATTCAAATACTTAATAAAATGGCTAGGATAACTTTTTTAAAGGGCAGGCAAATTCTTGACTCCCGTGGTACGCCTACTGTAGAAGTAGATATGTCACTCGATAATGGTCAAATATGTCGAGGCTCTGTGCCCTCTGGGGCCTCAACAGGTACTCATGAAGCAGTTGAATTGAGAGACGGAAACAATGAATTTAACGGAAAAAGCGTTAATAACGCTGTACAAAATATAAACAAGGTAATTAAAAAAGAATCATTAAATTTAGATTTTAACTCCATAGAGAACTTTGATAATTTTCTTATTGATTTAGATGGCACAAAAAATAAATCTAACTTGGGCGCAAATGCAATACTTGCTTGTTCAATTACCTTCCTAAAATGTATGTCAAAGAATAACAATATGGAAGTTTATGAATATTTAAATAATGACGGAACCTTTACCCTTCCTGCTCCATTAATGAATATAATTAATGGTGGCGCTCATGCAAATAATGGATTAGACATTCAAGAATTTATGATTGTTCCAGGTGGATTTGATACATTTTCTGATTCTCTTAGAGCAGGAGTTGAAATTTTTCAAAATTTAAAAGAATTGTTAAATAATGATGGGCATTCAACAGCCGTTGGAGATGAAGGTGGTTTTGCACCAAACTTAAATACTAATGAAGAAGCATTAGTATACATATCAAATGCTGTTGCTAATGCAGGATACGAGCTTGGTAAAGAGATCTTTTTTGCATTGGATGTAGCTGCATCGGAAATTTATGAAAATGGGAAGTATAAAATTGATCAAAAATTAGTTTCTGTCGATGAAATATCTAACTACTACAATGAGCTGACAAATAAATTTCCAATCATTTCAATTGAAGATCCACTTGATGAGGACGACTGGGAAGGATGGACTAATCTTACAAAAATGATTGGTAATAATGTTCAACTCGTAGGTGATGATCTATTTGTTACTAATAACTCTAGACTACAAACCGGTATTGATAAGCAGGCTGCGAATAGCATTCTAGTAAAAATTAATCAGATTGGATCAATTTCAGAGACTATTAAAGCAATTGAGCTTGCAAAGGAAAATAATTATTCTTATATAATTTCTCACCGTTCTGGAGAAACAGAAGATTCAATTATTGCGGATATAGCCGTTGCAACTAATTCAGGACAAATAAAAACAGGGTCATGCTCAAGAACAGATCGAACTTCAAAATATAATCAACTACTAAGAATTGAGGATTTCTTGGGTGAAAAAGGTAAATTCTCGAGATTAAACACTTTTAATAGTAGATTCTAATTAGGTATTATAATATCTTCATATGAGACCAAAAACACTTTTTGATAAAATATGGGAAACCCATATAGTGCACGAGGAAGCTGGGAAACCAACTCTTCTTTATATTGACCTACATCTAGTTCATGAAGTCACTTCACCACAGGCATTTGAGGGATTAAGAGAAGCAAAAAGAAAAATCCGAAGAACAGATAAAACATTTGCTACAATGGATCACAATGTTCCTACTATTGATAGAAACAATATAAAAGATCCAATTTCTGCGCAACAAATTGAAACACTTGAAAAAAACTGTAAGGAATTTGGGATTGAACTCTTTGATTTAGCAAGTCCTTATCAGGGTATAGTTCATGTCATTGGGCCTGAACAAGGATTAACAAAACCTGGTAGTACTATAGTTTGTGGTGATAGTCATACATCGACCCATGGTGCTTTCGGAGCTCTAGCTTTTGGAATTGGTACTAGTGAAGTTGAGCATGTTATGTCAACGCAATGCTTATGGCAAAACAAGCCTAAAACATTTGAGGTTCAAGTTAACGGTAAAAGACCCAAAGGAGTTACAGCTAAAGATATAATACTCAGTATTATTGGAGAAATTGGAACAGCAGGTGCAACAGGATACGTTATTGAATACACTGGAGAAACTATCAGAAATTTATCCATGGAACAAAGGATGACCATTTGTAATATGTCTATTGAAGGTGGAGCCAGAGCTGGGATGATTAGTCCAGATGAAATTACCTTGAATTATCTTAGAGATAAACCACGTATTAAAACCCTAAACAATCTTGATTCTTTAATGGATGACTGGATTAAACTAGCGTCGGATGAGGGGGCACTCTTTGATGAAACTTTAAAGCTTGATGCTACTAAAATTGCTCCACAAGTAAGCTGGGGAACAAGTCCTGGTATGGTGACTGGCATAAATAACAAAGTACCGAATCCAAAAAACTTTGAAGACCCTGTTAAAAGAAAATCGATTGAAGATGCTTTAGCTTACATGGGGCTACAAGCTGATACATCTATAGAGGATATAAAAATAGATACTGTATTTATTGGATCTTGTACAAATGGTCGAATTGAAGATTTAATAGCCGCAAGCAAAATAATTAAAGGAAACAAGGTATCATCAAAAGTTAAAGCAATAGTAGTCCCAGGATCTCAAGTTGTTAAATATCAAGCTGAAAAACTTGGAATTGACAAAATATTTAAAGACGCAGGCTTTGAATGGCGTGAATCAGGATGTAGCATGTGCCTAGCAATGAATCCAGACAAATTATCCCCTGGTGAAAGAGCTGCAAGCACTTCGAATAGAAATTTTGAAGGTAGGCAAGGTAAAGGTGGCAGGACGCATTTGGTTAGTCCAACAATGGCTGCTGCTGCTGCAATAAATGGAAGATTTACAGATGTGAGATCATTCGATGTAGATTTAGGTGAGTATTAATTTATGGAAAAATTTCAAACTGTCATTAGTCGTCCTGCTCCACTTGATTCTTCAAATGTTGATACAGATCAAATAATTCCTAAACAATTTCTCAAAAGAATTGAAAGAACTGGTTTTGGGCAATTCCTTTTTTTTGATTGGCGTTTTAATGATGATGGGTCAATAAATGAAAAATTTATTCTGAATGAAAAAAGATTTGAGGATTCAGAAATCCTTCTTTCACAAGAAAATTTTGGTTGCGGAAGTTCTAGGGAACATGCGCCTTGGGCGTTAAGGGATTATGGATTTAAAGTAATTATTTCAACCTCTTTTGCCGATATATTGTTTAATAATTGCTTTAAGAATTGTATTCTTCCGATTGTAATTACAGAAGAAAAATTAGATTATTTATTTAAATCCACTTTAGAATTTGAAGATTATCAAGTGAAAGTTGATTTAGAAAACCTGATTTTAAGTGATAATAAAAATTTCACTGAAAAGCTAGATATTGATCCATATAGAAGAAAATGTTTATTAGAAGGGTTAGATGATATAGCTCTAACGCTAATTCATGAGGATAAAATTACCTTATATGAAAAAGCATCTATAGAGTAAACAGGAAAAAATTTCTAATCTAAATTCTTTAAATCTTAATACCATGTCGAATATTTAGGATAAAATATTAATATGGTTCTCAAATGGTTAAATTAAAGTTAAAACAAAAATTAAAGCAGATTCAAAAAGGATATTTAAGTCTTGAGTCCAAACTTTTTATTAAATTAATAAAACTTAATATCGAAGAAATTAATGAGTTATTAGAAAAAGAAATAGTTGAAAACCCATGTTTAGACGAAATCGAAATAAAAGATCTAGCCTCCAACAAAGCATCAAACGAAAGCATTGATGAGATTAACAATGAAGAAATAGTTCAATACGATGATAATAATATCTCCGCCTATTTAATTAAACAAATAAAACATCTTGATTTGCTTGATAAGGATAAAATTATATTAGCTTGTTTTGCTTATTTGTTAGACGATAAAGGGTTCTTGCAGTATACAAACAACGAATTAAAAGAAATTCTAAAAACTCAAGAAAAAATAGATATAGATGAAAATGAAATTGAAAAGATAATACTTAGTGCTCAAAATATCTTAGATCCTCCCGGTATAATGGCCAGGGATGTAAAAGAATCATTAAAAAAACAATTAAAACTTTCAAATAATGAAAATAGTCAAATCTGCACCACTATTATTAATCAATTCCTTCATGAGCTAAGCAAAAAGGACTATAAAGTAATTGCCAAATCATTACAAACTTCAATATCAAGGATAAGAAAATGTGTTCAAGATATAACAGAGCTAAACATGAATCCAGCAAATATTTTCTATAGAAGCCAAAGAAATAATAGAAATCCTGAACCTGAAGCTCATGTTTATAAGCAAAACAATCAATTAGTTGTTCAAATAAACAAAGGAAGAAAAAAACTACAAATCTCAAACTACTATAAAAATATGCTCAAATCAAAAGTTGGTATAGACAAGGAAGTTAAAGAATATTTAAAAGAAAAAATTAGTGCTGGAACTTTACTTTTGAAGACAATCAACGAGAGAGAAGATATATACAGAGAGGTAGTGAATATGGTTGTACAAATTCAAAAAGACTATATTTTAAAAGGTGATAGATTCCTTAAGCCATTGAAACTTTCAGATATAGCTTCCGAAGTAGGTGTCCATGAATCAACAATTAGCAGAATAACAAGTAATAAATACATAAGGACACCAAACGGAATAATTAATATGAAATCATTTTTTATAAATAAGCCCAATAAAGAATCTGGCCAATCCTCAATAGCAATTAGAGACATTATTTTAGAAATTATAAGTAATGAAAACAAAAACACCCCTTTTTCTGACTTAGAATTAAAAGAAATATTAGAAAAAAGAAGGATAATAATATCAAGAAGAACTATTGCAAAATACAGAAATATACTTAGAATACCTTCATCTAGCAAAAGAGGAAAATAATGGAATTAAGTTCGCTACTAAACTCTAACCAAATCTTTCTTCAACTTAAATCAGCAGAGAAGGAACAGTTTCTTGAAAATTTTATATCTATGCTTTCAACTCAAGAAAAAACATTAAATCAATCCATTATAAAAGATTTAATAATTAAGCGTGAGAATTTATGTAGTACTGCCCTTGATAATCATGTAGCAATACCACATGCAAAAATTCCTGGAATTGATAAAACCTATATAAGTCTTGCAACCTGTCCTGAAGGGATAGAGTTTGGTTCTATCGACGGAAAAAAGACAAAAATATTAATACTAATTCTACATCCTGAAGAAATCGGTAATCGACATTTAGAAATACTGAAGTCTGTTTCTGTTTTATTTACTAAAGAAAATGTAATAAATGAAATTCTAAACTTCGATAATTCGCAAAAATTAATTGAATATATAAAACATAATGAACAATAAGCCTATAAGTAAGCATGGGGTCTTAATAAACCTCTTAAATAAAGGGGTACTAATAATAGGTAGAAGTGGTTTAGGAAAAAGTGAGTGTGCGGTCGAACTTTTATATAAAGGTGCTTTCCTTGTAGCAGACGATGTAGTATTAATTCAAAATATTGAAAATAAGCTTATTGGTGAGTCTCCCGAAACAATAAGGAATTTAATAGAAATCCGTGGAATTGGAATTATCAATGTAAAAGATATATTTGGGGAAGAATCTATTATAAAAAGAAGTAGTATAGATCTTATGATTGAACTAGTAGATTTTGATAAAGATTATAGCTACGAAAGACTAGGATATGATAAAAGCTATATTGAAATTCTTAATTGTAAAATACCTCATATGAAGATACCAGTAAGTCCAGGAAGGAATTTATCGACTTTGATATCAATTGCGGTAAAGAAGACAATTTTAGAAAGTTAATTTTGTAATAAATAATAATTATATTAAAATTAATAAAATGTTTAACATACTAATTATTACTCATGGTAATTTATGTGAGGAATTGAAGTCTTCTTTAGAATTTGTTTTAGGAGAAAAAAGCCTGAATAATATCTTTACTATTAGTATAGATAAGGATTCAAGAGAATTTGAAGTCTACGCGAATAGAATATCAAACTACATCACCGATGAACAAGAATTAATAATTTTTACTGATATGTTCGGAGGGACCCCATCGAATATTAGCTTAAGTTTCTTTAAAAGGGATGAGGTTGAGATTATATCAGGTGTTAATCTTCCAATGCTGGTCAAGGCCTGTACAATAGAAAAGTATGAATCTTTTGAAGAAGCAGTTAATATAATAAAGAATTCAGGTCAGGAAAATATTATTGTAGCAGGAGACTTAAATTTTTAACCATGTCACAGTTAGATCATAATAGAGTTTTAGAAGAGTGGAGTAAAATTTTTCTTGTTAACCAATTTGAAGATTGGTCTTTAGATATCTCATCAGAAATTAAAGAAGATTTTGCAACAATTGCGTTATTCTTAGATTATAAAACTGCTAAATCAGCAGGTGAGGAAAAAGAAGTTTTTGAAGGAATTAAAAAGGCTTCATTAATAATATTAGATTTTCTTGAAATACAAATCATTGAGAATCCAGAGGAAAAGAAAATTCAACTAATCCGAAAAGAATCATCTAGAGTTAGAGATGAAAAGCTTGCTAAAGAAATTTGGGGATGAAAAATGTATTTTCTAAATTTAAAGGCTTTATCCTGGATCTCGATGGCGTAATTTACCTTGATAAGCAGCTTATACCCTTTTCGAAAAAATTTATTGATTATCTTAATAAAGAGGATAAAAGATACGTATTTCTTACTAATGATTCCTCTCTTTCACCTAAAGCATACTCTAAAATACTTAACAAACTAGGAATAAAATGTACCGAAAAACAAGTAGTAACCCCAATAACAAATTTTATTGAAATCCTTAGAAAAGATTCTTTAATGAATGATCAGATCATGGTTTTTTCTAGTAAGCAATTGAAAAACTTTATTAAAAAAGAAAAAATTAAAATTATAGACAACCCATCAAGATATAAAGATTCGAAGAGCATTCTTGTCTCTGGAAACATTAACTTTAACTATAAAGATCTTATGTATGCATCACTATGCGTTCAAAATGGTGCAAAATTATATGCTACTAGCATTGATAATAGTTATCCAACGGCTTTAGGAAATGTTCCTGCAACAGGCTCCTTAATTGCCGCAATCAAAAAGACCTTCCCCACTCCGGTTACCAATCTTGGTAAGCCATCAAAAAAAATTTTTAAATTAGCTCAAGAAAGGCTTAATATTAAAAAATCTGAAATATTAATGATTGGTGATAATCTAAAAACTGATATCGCAGGTTCAAATTCATTTGGAATAAAAAGCGCCTTAGTTACTTCTGGAAAAACTTCTCTTCAATCAGCAAGAAATTCTAAAATAAAGCCGGACTTTATTCTAAAGAATCTTAAGATTTAGTTCCCTGAACCAGGCAGACCATCTTACCAGAATGTTTATTTTCATACATTAATTGATGTGCTTTTGGAATCTCATCATAATTAAAAACTTCAGAGACGACTGGGTTAATTAAACCCTGATGGACCAATTCATTTGCCCTTATACATTCTAAAGCATTTGCAAAGTGGGATCCTAAAATATCCTTCTGCAGCATCCAGAGATATCTAACGTCAAATGAACAGTCATATCCGGAGGTTCCAGCGCATATAACTACTCTTCCAAACTTCTCGCAAACAAAAACACTAGCAGGAAACGTTGTTTCTCCGGGGTGTTCAAATATAACATTTGGACTTTTTCTTTCTCCAAGAATTTCCCATATTTTTTTCCCAAAATTCTTCATCTCTTTAAATCTTGCGGCAGTCTGTTCTTCCGTTTCATTTTTTCTATAAGCTAAATTAGGAAAATCTTTTCTATTTATAACTCCTACAGCACCTAAATCCTCACACATTTTAAATTTATCCTGAGAGGAAACAACTGCAACGGCTTTAGCTCCCATCATCTTGCATATTTGTAAAGCAAAAACACCTAGGCCACCAGCTGCACCCCAAACAAGAACAACTTCGCCCGGTTGAATATTTGCTTTTGTAATCAGCATTCTATAAGCAGTAAAATAGCACAAAGCATATGAGGCAGCATCTTCCCAATTTAAATGTTTTGGTTTTTTTAATATTTGTTGTGCTTGAACCTTAGTAAACTGAGCAAAACATCCATTTGGAGTTTCATATCCCCATATCTGAGCTTTTTTGCTGACCATTGGATCGTAACTAATAAAGTCCCCACTTGATTGAGTCATGTTTGAATGAGGCTCTTCACTTTCAACTCCACAGTGGATAATTACCTCATCACCCTTCTTCCAACTTTTAACATTTGAGCCCACATCCCAGACTATCCCGGAACAATCACTTCCAGCTATATGTAAATCTTGTTTATGCACATCTAAAACTGATATAGGCTCACCGAGACCAGCCCAAACACCATTAAAGTTAATTCCAGTTGCAACAACTAATACAAGTACATCATTTGGTCCACACTCCGGAACAGGTAACTCCTCTTCCTGGAAAGATTTCATGGGCTCCCCATGTCTTTCCTTTCTAATTACCCAAGCTCTCATCTTCTTAGGTTTAAAATTAATATCCTCTGGTATTACTCCTATTGGTAATGGATCTGAATAACTCATAAAAAACTCCTTTCTATAAAACTAAACTCATAGCATCTCTAATAAGCTCAAGATTTTTACTTGCTTGTTCTTGTGCTCTTTTTGAACCCTCAATGATTATATCTAAAATTTCGCTCTTATTCTTTAAAATTTCACTTCTTTTTTCTCTTATCGGACCTAAAAATTGGTTGATATTTTTAACTAATGAATCTTTAACCTCTACGTCACCTATTTTACCTTTTTTGTACCTATCTTTAAAATCATTCAACTCCTCTAAATTATTATTAAAAATATCATGATAAATAAATACAGGGTTACCTTCCACCTTTCCAGGCACATCCGCGCTAGTTCTATTTGGATCAGTAAACATCTTCATAACTTTCTTTTTTACAGTAGCTTCTGAGTCGCACAAATAAATTGAATTATTTAAAGATTTACTCATTTTACCCTGTCCATCAGTTCCCACAAGCCTGGACACTTTGCTTATTAAAGGCTCAGGTTCATTTAAAATATTTTTATATGTAGAATTAAATCTCCTACCAATCTCCCTAGTGAGTTCAACATGACTTAGTTGATCTTCTCCCACTGGAACAACTGAAGCGTTAAAAGCTAAAATATCTGCTGACATTAAAACAGGATATGAAAGCAAGCCTAAAGAATAATTTTCACTTAAATTCATAGCAGCTATTTTTTCCTTTAAAGTAGGAATTCTTTGGATTCTAGGAACTGAACAAAGCATAGAAAGTAAAACTGCTAGCTCGGAAATTTCTGGAATCCTAGATTGAAGATAGAAGCAAGACTTATTCGGATCTAATCCTACCGATATCCAATCAATCACCAATTCAAAAATGTTTTCTTTTAATGAATCGACTTTATCTTGATGAGTTGTAAGCATATGCAGGTCTGCAATTAAAAAGAAGCAATCATAAGTATCCTGAAGCTTAATTCTATTCTCAAGTGTCCCAACATAATGACCCAAATGTAGATTTCCTGTTGGCCTATCACCAGTAACTAAAATTTTACTTTTGTTTTTATCATTCATAAATTTATAATTAAATAGGATATCTTACGTTTTATAATAAGAAAATATATTATGAAAAAAATATCAATAAAAAAACTAAAACCCTTGTTGACTATTAGCAGAATAGAAAGAATAGATAAAGTACTTTCTAAAAGGACCAAGGGGATATCTGTTCTTCTAGAGGATATTTATCAAGGCCATAATATAAGTGCTGTGCTAAGAACATGTGACAATCTTGGAATACAAAATATATATGTAATACAAGATTCTAATAAAATTAATCTTTCAAAAGGTATTTCACTAGGGTCTGAAAAATGGGTGACTCTAAAGATAAAAAAAATAAACCAAACAAAATCTGCTTTTGTTAAAAAGCTAAAGAAAGAAGGATTTAAACTAATATCTACAGTTCCGCCGTCGAAGAAGAAATCGGTATCTTTAGAAGATTTTAAAATTAAAAGGAAAATGATTATAGCTTTTGGTAATGAAGAAAAGGGTCTCAGTGAAGAGATACTTAGTGAATCAGATTCATTTATCAATATCCCCATGGATGGGTTCAATGAAAGCTACAATATTTCTGTTTCCTGCGCTATTATAATGAATCAACTCATATCTCAAGCAAAAGAAAAGAATAAATTAATCTATTTAAATAAAAAGGAAATGAATGATCTAAGATTAGAATGGTATATAAAATCGATTAGAAATTCATCAAAAGTTATCAAAAATTTAATGAAAGAAAATCCATGATTTTAGATCAACAATGAACACTTTAAATTAAATATTATAAGATTGCGCGCCTGGAAGGACTCGAACCCTCGACCTCCAGAGCCGTAATCTGGCACTCTAATCCAACTGAGCTACAGGCGCATTTTGATTCGGAGAGAGGGGGATTCGAACCCCCGGTACGGATTTACTCCGTACGGCTGATTAGCAATCAGCTGGTTTAAGCCACTCACCCACCTCTCCATAAAGTACTATTATGGCTGATGAATTGGTAAAAATAAATCTGTAAAGTTTTTAACAGGAGTAAATAACGAGCTTGGTATTTCAACAAAGGTTGTATGCCAATAATGCATGGATCCATTCCAAAGACCTGGAAGCTCAATAAACTGACAATCCCTACCACTTATTTCCCTTTTAACTTTCATCTTTAACAAATCTTCTGAAAAATTCTTTAAGTTAAATTTGTTACCCTGATAATCCTTTGTACAACATACCATTTCAACTGGGTTAAAATAAATATTACTTTCCCAAACCTTTCTTTGCTTCTCATCGTTAAAGTCAACTTGTGATTCTTCTACAATTTGTACGGACTCGGAATTTCCGTCGTATACCCAAAAAGGCTTCCCTCCCTTCGAGTTTTCATCTTTTATTACTCCACATACTCGTATTGGCTTATTAAGCATCTCAAGCACAAGATCAACCTTTTCTTCGATAGTTTTTCCTTTTAATTGTGATGGCAAAATATGTTCAAGTTGATTAATCGAAGGTTCAAGTAATGAATAATTTCTTTCAGTAAAGGTTTGTATCATCATATCAAAATTCTTCTTTGTATTAAATGCAATATTATACAAAGCCATAGAAACCTGGAATCTTAACTCTCTTGTTTTAGGCGAGATATTATCGATATTATTAATAAATATAAAATCTGCGTCTATATTATTTAATCCTTCTAATAATGCACCATGACCAGATGGATGCGTATAGATGTCTCCATTTTTTTCTCTTATTAAATTATTATCCATATCAAGGCATATACTATTTGTAGATTTTAACTGAGTAATTAAATCATAATTTATTTCTAAGTTTTGATTTTGAAAAAAAATTGACTCCTTAATCTTAGAATCAAACTTATTATTTAATCCATCTTGAACAGAAAAGTAAATTTTATCGTTTGTTATATCATCCAAAGAATTAAGCAAGAATTGTTCAAAAGGAGAAATGGAAGACTTGCCTATTTTATGAAAATTAATCAATGCCTTTGGTTCGGATGATAAATTCATAAAATTTGCATCCAAGAGAATTTTTTCTAATTTATCGACATCTTTATTTTTAATAATTTCTTCTAAGTCAATATCATTACTTAAACAGCATTCTTCAATTTCAGAGAAAAAAGGAAGCAAATGAAGTTGAGAGAAAAACTCTTTAGAAAATTTATCAAAATTAAACATTCTTGTTCCAGATCCTGAGGATGGAATGAACCTAGAAATAAATACTCCGGGCATGGGTGGGTTTGATTCAGAATTAATCCTTTTAATCTCGCTTGGTGACAATATTCCATCATTTTGGGTACAAGGTCTTATTAAAGTCAAAGTTTTAGGGCTTGAGTTGCCCGTAAGAAAATCAATTTGATTATCAACTGAATCCTTTGTAATCCCTTGTGAGGATAAAAAAACTAAATCTTTTTCATTCAACATCACAAAAAAACTTTTCGGGGTCGACGGGATTCGAACCCGCGACCTCTGGCGTGACAGGCCAGCGTTCTAACCAGCTGAACTACGACCCCAAAAAAATGGGCGCTACAGGATTTGAACCTGTGACATCTTCCTTGTAAGGGAAGCGCTCTCCCGCTGAGCTAAGCGCCCCGAATAGATTTTTATACTATATGCAGACAAGTAAATGTCAAGATAGGTTCAAAGGCTTCTCTGTTTCTGAAACCTCAACACCCAAAGGCATATCTGATAATACTGTATCTTTTAAAACTGCTTCTTCAGAGATAATGGCATGAGGTATAACATCATCCATATGACTTACAGAAACAATATTTACATCCTTGAGAACCTCTTTAGGAATATCAGTTAAATCCTTTTCATTCTCTTTAGGAATTAATACAGTCTTTACTCCGCCTCTATGTGCTGCTAGAATTTTCTCCTTTAAACCACCTATAGGTAAAACCCTTCCTCTGAGGGTTATTTCACCAGTCATAGCTAGATCTCTTCTAACTTGCTTTTGAATTAAACCTGAAAGAATTGCTGTTGCCATGGCAATACCTGCCGATGGTCCATCCTTAGGTTGAGCCCCTTCAGGAACGTGAACATGTATATCAATTTTTTGATAGAAATTCCTATCAAGTCCTAGTCTATGACCTCTAGAGCGAACATAACTCATTGCTGCTCTAGTTGACTCTTGCATAACTTCTCCTAGCTTTCCTGTAACAGTAAAATTACCCTTACCAGGCACAATTGTGACCTCAATATTTAATAGCTCACCACCAACCTCTGTCCAAGCCAGACCAGTTGACATTCCTATTTGATCGCTGTCCTCTATTTCTCCATGTTTAAACTTTGGAGACCCTAAAAGCTTTTGAACTACTTTTGGGGTTATATTTAATGAATAATCCTTACCATTTGTAACAACTTCCTTAGCTGTCTTTCTGCAAAGGGTTCCAAACTCTCTCTCAAGAGTTCTTACACCCGCCTCTCGAGTGTATCTCTGAATTGTGAAATTAACAGCCTTATCTGAAAATTTCACGTTGGAATCTTTGAGGCCATTATTCTCAAGTTGCTTGGGAATTAAATACTTTTTAGCAATTTTATTCTTTTCTAATTCTGTATAACCTGAGAGCTTTATGATTTCCATTCTATCTTGAAGAGCCCATGGAATCGTATGAAGAACGTTAGCAGTAGTTATAAATAAAACCTGTGATAAATCATAGTCAACTTCTAAATAATGATCATTAAAAGTTGAATTTTGCTCAGGATCTAAAGCCTCAAGAAGAGCTGATGCAGGATCACCTCTAAAATCAGTTCCTACCTTATCTATTTCATCAAGAAGGAAAACAGGGTTTTTTGACCCAGCTTTTTTCATCCCTTGAATAATTTTACCTGGCAAAGCTCCAATATAAGTTCTTCTGTGCCCTCTTATCTCAGCTTCATCTCTTACCCCACCTAAGGAAATTCTTACAAACTTTCTACCCATTGACCTGGCTACGGATTTAGCTAAAGAAGTTTTACCTACTCCTGGCGGTCCAACTAAGCACAAAATTGGTCCTTTTAATTTTTCAGTTAATGTTCTTACGGCTAAGAACTCAGTAATTCTTTCCTTCGGTTTTTCAAGACCGAAATGATCTTCATCCAAGATTTCTTGTGCTTTTTCTAATGAAACTTCGTCTTCTGTTAAATCCGAGTTCCAAGGCAAGCTAACAAGCCAATCAATATAATTTCTAACTACAGTTGCTTCGGCAGACATAGAAGACATACCCTTTAACTTTCTGATTTCTTTTTCAATTCTTTTCTTTATTTCCTCAGGAATGTCTTTAGTTTTTAAAGCCTCTTCAAATTCAATTATTTCGCTTTTCAAATCATCTTTATCTCCAAGCTCGCTTTGAATTGCCTTCATTTGTTCTGTTAAATAATATTCCTTTTGAGCCTTTTCCATTTGCTTCTTGACTCTATTTCTAATTTTCTTTTCAACTTGCAGAATTTCTAATTCTGATTGAATCTTTTCAAAAAGCATTTCAAGTCTTTTCGAACAATCTAAACACTCTAGAACTTCCTGTTTATCAGAAAGTTTAAACGTTAAATGAGATGCTATAGTATCAGATAACTTGCTTGCATCTTCGATAGCAGAAATTGTAACTAAAGTTTCAGTTGGAACCTTCTTGTTTAATTTTGTATAATCCTCAAAAGCTTCAATCAAACTTCTCATAATAGCATTTGTCTCAACATCTGATTGATTATCTTCAACTAAATCCTCAACTTCTACATTGAAGAATTTATTTTCATCATCGAACCCTAATAGTTTTGCTCTGCTGACGCCCTCAACTAATATTTTTACTGTTCCATCAGGAAGTCTTAACATTTGAACAATTGTTCCAATTGTTCCGATGTTATATATATCTTCAGGTCCTGGGTCATTTGTTTTTGCATCAATCTGTGCCGAAAGTAAAATTTTCTTATCTGTCTTCATTGCTTCTTCTAAAGCTCTAATAGACTTTTCTCTTCCAACAAACAATGGGGCTACCATGTGGGGGAAAATTACTACATCTCTTAAAGGCAGTAATGGAAGTTTATATTTTGTACTCATGAAATCCTCCGGAAGGCATTATTTAGATAAGTTAACCATTAAATATCCTTTTGCAACAAAAAAACAAGAAAAAACTAAAAAAATGAGAGAAAAACTAAAAAAATAGACAAAAATAGCTTAATTTAGTGCAGTTTTAGAAGATTTATTTTCAAAACTTAATATTGGTGACTTATTATTCATAATAACTTCTTCTGTTATTACGCATTTCTTTAAGCCATCTAATGTAGGTATATCGTAAATTAAGTCCAAAATTGAATTTTCAATAATTGATCTTAAACCTCTAGCCCCAGTATCTCTTTTAATAGCCTCTTTCGCTATACAAACTAAAGAATCCTTTGTAAATTCTAACTCAACATTATCATTAATCTTAACTAATCTCTGGTATTGTTTCACTAAAGCATTTTTAGGTTCTGTTAAAATTCTTATAAGTGCTTCTTCTGTTAAGGTATTGAGATAGGTAATAACTGGAACCCTACCGATAAACTCAGGAATAAAACCAAAACTTACTAAATCTTCTGACTGGATTGATTTTAAGAAATCATTGCTATCTAGCCTTTTTACATTTTGTTGTTCGTCTTTCTCAAATCCGATTGAATTTTTTCCAATTCTTTTTGCAATAATTTTATCAAGACCACTAAACGAACCACCTAAAATAAATAGTATGTTGTTTGTATCAATTGGAATAAATTCTTGCTGTGGGTGTTTCCTTCCTCCTTTAGGTGGAACATTAACAACAGATCCCTCAATGATTTTTAATAAAGCTTGCTGGACACCTTCTCCAGAGACATCTCTAGTTATTGAAGGACTGTCTCCACTTTTCCTTGCAATTTTATCTATTTCATCAATATAAATTATTCCCTTTTCAGCTTTCTTTACATCAAAATCTGACGCTTGCAATAAACTAACTAACATATTCTCAACATCCTCTCCCACATAGCCGGCTTCTGTATAGCAAGTAGCGTCTACAATTGTAAAAGGAACATTTAAAAATTTAGCAAGAGTTTGCGCTAATAAAGTTTTACCAGAACCAGTAGGACCTATTAAAAGAACATTGCTTTTTTGTATCTCTACATCGTCAGAATTATTTTTCTTACTTTTTGGTTGTTGATTGGCACTTATTCTTTTGTAATGATTATATACTGCAACAGATAAATATTTTTTTGCTTGGCTCTGATCAATGACATAAGAATCTAGTTGTCCATTTATTTCATGGGGTGGTGGAATATATTCTAAATCCTCTGGATTAACCTGCTCGCTTTTTTCGTCTTCAATAATTTCGGTGCATAGATCAACACATTCATTGCAAATATAAGTTTGGGGACCCGCTATAAGTTTTTTAACTTCTTTTTGACCCTTACCGCAAAAAGAACAACTTAAATCATCTTTTGAAGTACTCATCTATTTAACATCCTTTTGTGTAATTATATTATCTATAATTCCATAATCCAATGCTTCTTTTGAAGTTTGATAAAAATTTCTTTGTATATCATTTTTTATTATATCCAATTTTTTATTTACATGTTTAGATAATATTTCAGCCACAATCTCTTGTTTTCTTCTTGTTTCTTCCATTTCCTTTTCTAAATCATAGTATTGACCACCAAGCTCGGTACCAACTGAATGTAGCATTATCGTAGAGTTTGGAAGAGAATTTCTTTTATTCTTTGCACCAGCAGAAAGAAGCACTGCACCCATACTTGCGGCAAGCCCGAAGCATAAAGTACTTACATCTGGAGCGACATATTGAATTGCATCATAAATCCCTAAACCAGCTGTAACGCTTCCTCCTGGAGAGTTAATATAAATATTTATATCTTTCTTGCTGTCAACTGACTCGAGAAATAGGAGTTGAGCAACAACTAAATTAGCAAGATTATCATCAATTGGTCCTCCAATAAATACAATCCTTTCATTTAACAGTCTAGAGTAAATATCAAAAGCTCTTTCTCCAGAGGAACTTTGTTCAACAACCATTGGTATAAACATAATTTGATTGTAATTGATGAGCGATTTTAGTCAATTAAGAAGAACACTTAAGTTACTTTGTGACTTTTGGTTTTACCTCTTTGATTTTAGCTTCAGAAACCAAGAATCGAATAACTTTTTCATCAGTTAGTTTAACACGAACATCATCCATTAAATTGTTATCTTTATAATATTTTTTAACTTTACTCACAGTTGTATTTTGAGATTTTGCGATAGAAGCTATAACTTGCTCTAATTCCTGATCGTCAACTGTAATATTTTCATTCTTAGAGATTTCTGCAAAAATCAGTGCTAATTTAACATTTCTTATTGCAGATTCTTTGATAAGATCTCTAGTTTTTTCATCCACTTCCTTAATCTTTACTCCTTTCTCATTCATACGAGCTAAATATTCATTTTCTAATCTTTTTTCCTCATCATTTAAAAAAGACAGAGGAAATTCAAAATTATTATCATCAATTAATTTATCGCCAATATTTTTTCTAAGTGAAGCTTCAGACTTTTCATTAGAGGACCTTTCTAAGTCAGAGGCAACCCTTTCTTCTAGTTTTTCCTTAGATTCAATTCCTAGCTTTTGAATAAAATCATCGTCTAAAGTAGGGACAACTTTCTTATAAATTTTATCTACAAAAACTTTACAAGTAACTTTTTTTCCTGCAGCTTCATCTATGGGAAAATCTTTAGGATAAGTAACATCAAAAACTTTTTCTTCTCCTACTTTCATTGTCTTAATCTCTTTTTCAATATCTGGAATAAGTGAATCATTACCCAATTCAATTAAAGCATTATCTCTAACTAGATCCTTAATAACGCTGCCATCAACTTCACCAGAAAAATTAATGGATAAAATATCATTTTTCTGAATCTTCTTTCTTTTCGTGACTTCCTCATTTGAAGCAAAGTTTATTAAAAGATTCTCTATCGCTTTATCTATATCTTTTTGATCTATTGAAAAGACTTCCTTATCAACTTCCATAGCATTATAGTTTGATAATTTAATTTCAGGTATAAATTCGAAATCAAAAGAAAAAATAAAATTATTAGATTTATTAAAATCTTTGAATTCAAGATTTGACGTTCTTACAATGTTAATCTTTTTCTCAAGAGCTAATGTTCTAAGATTAATGTTAATTATTCTAGTTTTAACTTCTTCTTCGATCTGATCTGTATATATTGATTCAACCACATCTATGGGAACTTTCCCTTTTCTAAAACCCTTCAAGTCGGCATCCTTTTGAAATAGCTTTACAACACTTAAATAAGTCTTGCTGACCTCATCCTTTTCAATATCAAAGAAAGCCTTTTTTTCTGTCGAACTTATTTCATCAATTTTAAAACTCATATTAACTCCATTATGGGAGCGGGGGGACTCGAACCCCCACACCCGAAGGCGCTAGATCCTAAATCTAGTGCGTCTACCAATTCCGCCACGCTCCCATCAAAAAAATGTTTTTTTTTGAAAGGATAAATATACTGATTACATTATCTAAAATCAATCATACATATTATGATGGCTCATAAACAACAATGGCTTTTTTTGCGTTATAGAGATACTTCTCAATAACTTTATTTACATCATCTGATGATATATTTTTAATTTTGGGAGAAAATCTGAATGGCTCATCTGATCCAAGACCAAAGAAGGATCCTTGTGCAATTCTTGCATTAATACTTGAATTCCTCTGTAAAGAAATGTCATTCCTTCCAATTAAGTAATTCTTTGATCTTTCTATCTCAGTATTTGTAACTCCATTTCGAACTAGATTATCAATCTCTTTGTTAATAGCATCTATACTTTCGTCTTTTTTCTCAGGTGAACATCCAATGTAAACACCAAAATGGCCTATCGATGGAGAAGCACTGTAAAAAGATGACACTGTATACGCCAAACTTTTCTTATCTCTTAATTCCAAGAATAGCCTACCCCCCATCCCAGAAAGACATGAATTCATTACTTGAAATGCGTACTGATCATCAGATTCCATTGCTGGCGCATATGTTCCTATCATAATATGAGACTGTTGCTTATCGCCTAATTTAATTTGAAAAAATTTATCCTCATCAATTGGGACAAATCGAAGATCTTGATTGATGTCGTTTGATTCAGAAAAATTAATTCCATAATTTAAACTTTTAACTAAATCCTCTAAATCAAAATTCCCTACAGCGGAAATCAGTAAATTATTACTTCCTAGGAATTTATTATACGTATTTGCAATATCTATTCTAGATATTTTATTTAGACTTTCTTCTGTTCCATATTGATTCATTGAATATGGGTGGCCAGGAAATAAAATTTCATAAAATTTATCTGCCGCCAAAGCTGCATAATTTTGTTTTTTTCTATTCAAATAGGACAATGTATCTCTTTTGACAATATCCAATTCGTTTTCTAAAAATAGTGGATTGCAAATAACATCTGAAAAAATTTGAACTAACTCGGTTAAGTTTGCACTTGGACCCAACAATTTTAATCCAATAGTATTTCTTCCTGAATAGCCCTCGATATCAGATGCCAAAAGCTCTGTTTTCATTGCTAGCTCATTCTTTGAATAGACCTTAGAGCCTCTCTCGAACAGTTCAGATAAAAGGCTAAATTGCCCATTATTTTCTTTATCTTCATATCTAACTCCACCACTCGATACTGTTCTTAAAGAAAATAGTGGCGTCTTCTTATTTTGTAAGACCAAGAGGTCTATTCCAGAGTCTAACTTTAATAAAGTTGGCGTCTCATGAACTATTTTTGAAAAAGAATAATCTTTAGAAATATATGATTTATAAATATCTTCTTTTGGTTTCAAAGTATTTTCAAAATTTTTTTTAATTATTTTAGCAATATAAGATTCTTCTATGGTCTTTGATTCTTTTGGGAATATTAAATTCAAGCTTAAATTATCAAGATTTAAATATTTCTTTGATACAGTTAATATTTCGCTAGGAGAAATGTCTTTTATTCTATTTAAATATTGTTCCTTAGAATTAAGATTTCCAGTTAACGACTGCAAATAACCTATAGACTGTGCTTGTCCTTGAACGGTTTCATTTTCATGCAAATCATCAGAAATAATTGAATTTTTTGCTCTTTCAATATGACTGAGATCAAAATTAAGTGATGAAACTTCCATGATTTTTAAAATTATTTCTTTGATAGCATCATCAAGATTCTCCTGTAAAAGGGTTCCGGTTATCATTGACAAACCAGAATGGCGCATAGAATAATTAACAGAATAAATTGATGTCACTAATGATAAGTTTTCCTTTAATTCCTTATTCAACAAAGAACTTGATCCACTTCCTAAGATATGGCTGATTAAATCCAAAACTGGCGAATCTTCGTTATCAGCTTCCTTAGATTTAAATGAAAAAGCAAAATAAACCTCATTTACTTCTCGGAAATCCATATTTATATTTAATTTTGAAATTTCTTTTTTCTCAATAAAATCAGGTTTATAAACTTTTTGTCTTCGAATTTTATTAAAAACTTTATTGATTTTTTCTTTAACTTCGCTCTTTTCAACTCCTGTAACGACTACTAAATGCATATTCTCGGCTTGATACCACTTATCATAAAAATTAATTACATCCGATCTCTTAAAACTTTTTACACTTTCAGGTGTACCAATAATAGGCAATCCATAATTAGAAGATGAAAAAGTATTTTTAAACATCATTTCACTCAAACAATTAGATGGAGAATCTTTTCCTCTTTTTATTTCCTCTAAAATTACCTCTAATTCCTTTGAAAGTTCTTCTTTATTAAAAGTTGCCTTACACATACATTCTGAAAGAATATCCAAACCTATATCAATAAACTGATTAGAAATGGTCGTGTAATAAACGGTTTCATCAAATGAGGTAAAAGCATTGACTTCACCACCATGAGCTTCAAGTTTTTTTGAAATTTCTCCAACTTTTAAATTATCAGTCCCCTTAAAGATCATATGCTCATGAACATGTGCAAGACCTCTTTCTTCATCATTCTCATAGGCAGAGCCTGTATTTACCCATACGAATATAGAGCTAACTGGAGAAAAAGGGTCTTCTTTTAAAAAGACCTTCAGCCCATTATCTAAATAAAATTTTTCTACGTCATTCATATCAAATCACAATGTTACTTTCTGGGAAGCTTTATACTTTACATGAAAATGCTTACCTATTGAAAAAAATAAATAAGAGTAAAAAAGAATAAAAGAACCTATCTCTATATGAGTTAATATAGCAATCAGAATTATTGATGAAATAATCAAGGCATTAAACTTCTTCATCTTATTCAAGAAGGTTTTCTTGGCAAACAATATATTGCTTACCATTAATAGTCCGATTATAGGAATAAATACAAGAAAAAAAGAACTTATTAATGAATGTGTAAATAGACTGAATTTATAATCTATAAGAACTAATGATATCAAGAGACCTGCTGCCATTGGACTAGGTAGACCTATAAAAGTTCTATCTTTTTCTTCCCCTGATAAAGTATTAAATCTAGATAATCTTAAAGCAACGCAAACTGAATAAAATATTACACACATTATTCCTAGGTTATTAAAAGACGATAAATAAACTATATAAATTATCAGAGAAGGGGCAACTCCAAAGCAAACTAAATCAGATAAAGAATCATATTGTGCACCAAATTCAGAATCCTTATTTAAAAGCCTTGCAATTTTTCCATCAATAAAATCGATAAAAGCCGCAAGATATAAGAAAATACATGACCACCATATAGATTTTTCAGTTAGGAAAAAAGTTTCTATTCCCAGGAATTCACCGTCTACCAAAGGAAAAAGCTTGATTATATTAAAAATTGATAAGAGCCCTAATACCATTGCCAAGGTAGTTAAAAGATTGGGTATTAATGAAATAATTCTTCTATTTTTCATTCTTCTGATAATTTCAAATCAACTTTATTATAAAGTATGGTTTCGCCGGCTACTACTTCATCTCCTGCTTTAAATTTTGTTGCATAATCAGAGGGTACATAAATATCAATTCTTGAACCAAATTTAATTATTCCAATTCTTTCGCCTAAATTAAGTGAATCACCTTTTGAAACGAATGGAACAATCCTTCTTGCAATAAAACCAGCAAATAATATTAAAATAACATCGTCTTCATCCTTTGTTTTTAAATGAATATTAAGTCTTTCGTTCTCTATGCATTCATCAGAGTTAGCAAATTTAAATTTGCCTGGATAATATCTGGTTTCTAAAATTTCTGATGAAATTGGAGATCGTGCGATATGGCAATCAAAAATCGAAAGAAAAATGCATATTCTTTTCATCTTGCATTTTAGAAATTCTGTTTCTTCAACTGTATCAACGGAAATAATCTTTCCATCTGCAGGAGAAATAATTCCTTCTGTATTTGGAATAATTCGATCTGGATCTCTGAAGAAATGTACAATTAATAAAAAAGTTACTAGAAATAATATTGATAAGATAGATAACCCAAAGAAAGCGGTCCCAAGCCAACATATCAAAAAAGAAAGAAATATCGGTTTATAACCTTGGCTAGAAACAGTCCATTTGTAATCAATCTTCATCAGTTCTTTTCTTTATCTACTAATTTCTTTTTAAAAAGAGCTGTCATCATAGATCTCAAAGTTAGGCCTATATCTTCTATTGGATGAGACTCTCCATCCTTGAGTAAGCGATTATAATTTGGTCTTCCCGATTCATTTTCTTTTATCCATTCGTCAGCAAATTCCCCGCTTTGAATCTCATCAAGTATTTTTTTCATTCTTTCTTTAACAGAAGAATCTATCAATCTAGGCCCTCTAGTTATATCACCATATTTAGCTGTGTCACTTATTGAATATCTCATATTAGAAATACCGCCCTGATAAATTAGATCAACAATTAATTTTACTTCGTGTAAACATTCAAAATATGCCATTTCAGGTGGGTATCCTGCTTCGGTCAAAGTCTCAAATCCAGCTAAAATTAAACTTGAAACGCCTCCGCATAGAACTGATTGCTCACCAAATAAATCAGTCTCAGTTTCATCTTTAAAAGTAGTCTCTATAATTCCAACTCTAGATGATCCTATTCCCTCGGCATAAGCTAAAGCAATATCTTTTGTATCAGATGAAGGATCTTGATGAATTGCTATCAAACCAGGAACACCTGCCCCTTCCTCATAAGTTCCACGAACTGTATGACCAGGTGCTTTAGGAGCTACCATGAATACATTAACGCCATCTTCTGGAACGATTTGCTTGTAATGTATATTAAATCCATGGCCGAATGCTAAATATTTTCCAGGTGTGATATTGTCTTTTATTGAATCTTCATAAATCTTTTTTTGACTAGTATCAGGAGCCAAAATCATAATAATATCAGACTTCTTAACTAATTCGTCAACTTCAACAACATCTAAGCCTGTAGCAACAGCTTTTTTCCAGCTTTCTCCTTCTTTTCTTAATCCGACAGAAACCTCAATTCCTGAATCTCTTAAATTCAATGCATGTGCATGACCTTGACTACCAAATCCTATTATGCCAACACGCTTATTTTTTATTAAGTTTAAGTCACAATCCTTATCGTAATATACTTTCATAATTATTCTCCGTTATTTCTTTTTCTCTCTTGCTATTGAAACAAGTCCAGTTCTAGTAACTTCTTTAAGGCCTAGTGGTCTTAAAATTTCAACAAATGCTTCCAATTTATCTTTTGTACCAGTAAGTTCTAAGGCATAAGACTTAGGTCCTACATCAATTACATTTGATCTAAAGATGTCTGCAACTCTCAATACTTCAGATCGGCTAGTTTTAGTAGGTATAACTCTGGCTATTAGAAGTTCTCTTTGAATGCTTTCTGATTCAGACAAATCTACAACTTTTATAACATTTATCATATTTTCAAATCTTTTAATGATTTGATCAATAATCCAGTCCTCTCCAGAGGTAACTAGAGTTAATCTTGAATATGATGGATTCTCAGTTTCAGCAACACATAGACTTTCTATATTAAAACCTCTTGCTGTAAACAAACCTGAGACGCGAGCTAAAACCCCTGGCTCATTATCTACTAAAATTGATATAATATGACGCAATAAATATCTCCTTTAAAGGGATTTATAATAAACTAATTTTAAACTATTTCTATATATTTGGTAATTACATTATAACTTCTATCAGAATTAACCCTTTTAAATTTAGGGTTTTTTTAAGATTTGACTCTATTTTTGAATCAAAACTAAACTGATATGCTTTTGCCCCAAAAGACTCGGCTAATAGTTTAAAGTCAGGACCCTTATATTTTAGATTTTTATTTGAAGATTTTTCATTTATAACTATTACTGTTAAGTCCAGTTTCTGCTCAAGAGCAACAATCATTTCTTGCATATTAAATTGAAAATTATTTCCACTAGAAATACTTACAACCTTATTTTTTGGTCTAGAGAACTTTGCTCCTATAGCTGCAGGAAATCCGTAACCAGGCGTACCATTACCACCAGAAAGAACGCTATTTTTATAATCATTAAATTTATAAAATTGTTGAAGATTTACATCATCATAACTAAAGTCAGAGCATAAAATGACATCATCGCCTAAGATATCTGACAATTTTCTAAAAATAAAAGCCTTCTTATTTTTAGAAATTTCCTTATTTTCTTTCTTTACATTTTCATTTTTAAGGCCCTTTAAAAAGGAATGGGTCCATTCAGTATTATATGGCCCTATATTCTTTAGCATAAAATCAATAAAATTTATTGAAGATATATTAATACTTAAATTATTTTTATCTGTTGAATCAAGTACTGTCTTATCGATATCAACAATTGTCATATTCTTCTTTAAAAGATCTTTTTTTCGTAAAATCTTTCTTATATCGCAACCAACGCTAATAAGATGATCTGTTTCTTCAAGTAATTTACTTGAACTATATGAACCATGTGGTCCTACCATACCAAAGGAATCCTTACTATCAACCAATCCGAGGGACAACAAAGAAGTCAGTGATGGAATATTATATTTTTTTAAAAACAAAGAGATGTTCTTTTTATTTTCCTTATAACATGAACCTCGTCCAAATACCAAAAGTGGCTTTTTCGACTGCAGTAATTTATTTTTAAAATCACTAAGAGATTTTTTTGGTGTTTTTGGATTTTCATTATAATTAGGAAGACTAACTTTTTTTGGCATAACATATTCGCTTTCACTGATTAAAACATCTTTAGGCATATCAACTAACACGGGACCTTTTCTTCCTGTATTTGCGATATGCAATGCTTCTGAAATTGCTTTTGGTAAATCCTTAGTTTTTCTAACTAACGTATTATGTTTCGTGGTTGATCTTGTTATACCTATATGATCAGCTTCTTGAAAAGCATCACTTCCTAAGAAGGGAGTTGGTACCTGACCAGTGAGAATTAGCATAGGAACCGAATCCATGTAAGCAGTAGAGATTCCTGTAACAGTATTTGTTGCAGCAGGTCCAGAGGTACACAAAATTATTCCTGGTAAACCGCTAGCTCTTGAAAAACCATCTGCCATGTGTGTAGCAGCTTGCTCATGTCTTGTTAAAATATGATTAATTTTTTTTGCGTACGACGGCATTACATCATAAATCTTTAAAACATAACCACCAGGTAAGCCAAAGATAGTTCTAATACCCAGATCATATAAAGATTCAAAAAAAATCTCTGCACCTAAAAGTTTTTTCATTCCGATTATTATATATTAATTTATAATTTTAACTAACAAAAGAAAAACTATTAAAAGGCATTAAGGGTGATCTTGTAAATATATGATTTTCAGGTTCTTTTAAATCTACTTTTGCTAGTGAGCTAGAATCAATGTTGTAATTAGAATCGTAATTCAATCCCGCTCTCCTATCAGAATATAGTGATTGAAGTTTCTTAGCACCAGTCCCAATAATCACTGAATCTTCAAAATCTACTGATTCAAGCTCATCGAATGTAATTTTAGAATTTTCTTCATACAATTTAATATTATTATCAATTTTTTTGAATTTTCCGTAAGCAAACATATTATTTTTTAAGTCAAAAAGTGTCATTAAACTATCAAAATTTCCCTTATAAGAAAATCCATAAAGCAAAAAAGAGGAAATTCCATACACAGGAATCTTCTTAATAGACCCAATAGTATTTGCTGTAGCAATACCAACTCTCAATGAAGAGAGATTTCCTGGTCCTATATTAACTCTAACCTCTGATATATCATCAAACGTAGATAATCCTTTATCAAGAAGCTTGCGAATAAGTGGGGCTAAAAGCTCACAATGATTAGGTCTTTCGGAATTTATATTAAGAATCTCAACTATTTCTAATTCTTGTGACAGTGAAACACTGGTCAAATTTGATGAGGTTTCAATATTTAAAGACAACATAAAACAAATTATTTAGAGCTAATTTTTTCTCTAACTTCTTTTTCAAGTTTAAGACCTAAGTCAGAATTAGCTTGCAAAAACTTTTGTGCATTATCTTTACCCTGTCCTATTCTTTCGCCAGAGTAGGAAAACCAAGCACCAGCTTTGTCGACAAGACCAAACTCAACTCCTAAATCTATTAATTCTCCAAATTTAGATATCCCTCTTCCAAAAATTATATCCATTTCAGCCTCGCGAAAAGGTGGAGCCACTTTATTTTTAACAACTTTTACACGAACTCTATTTCCAATGACATTCTCAGATGTTTTCAAAGACGCAATACGCCTAACATCTAGCCTAACAGAACAATAAAATTTTAATGCGTTTCCTCCAGAAGTTGTTTCAGGACTCATATAAGAAGGTACCCCTATTTTCATTCTAAGTTGATTTATAAAAATTACTGTTGTTTTTGATTTTGAAACAGTAGCAGTTATTTTTCTAAGAGCCTGAGACATTAATCTGGCTTGTAACCCAACATGTGTATCACCCATTTCACTATCAAGTTCTGCCTTCGGTGTTAAAGCTGCTACAGAATCAATTACGACCATGTCTACAGCTGAACTACGTATTAACTGATCAACAATTTCAAGTGCTTGTTCTCCATAATCAGGCTGAGATATTAAAAGGTCTTCATTTTTAATCCCTAGGCCTTTAGCATATGTAGGATCAAATGCATGTTCTGCATCAACAAAAGCAGTTATACCCCCGCTTCGTTGAGTCTCGGCAATAGCATGAAGCGCAAGGGTGGTCTTACCGGAAGCTTCCGGTCCATAAACTTCTATAACTCTACCTCTTGGAAATCCACCTACCCCTAAAGCATGGTCTAAGGCAATAGAACCAGTTGATATTGATTGAACATTCTTAACTGTCGATTCATTATCTAGGCGCATTATCGAACCCTTACCGAACTGTTTTTCTATAGTTGATATAGTTGCATCTAAAGCTTTTTGTTTATTTTCGTCAGCTTCTTTAGTTGGTGGTTTTTTCTTATTTTCTGCCAAATAAATACTCCTCTATTTAAGCTATTAATTATAATTATACTAACATTATACTTAACTTAAACTATTCTTCCTATTAGTTTGATTTTAATAAGATCATCCTTCTAACCAGGTCTAAACTTGTAAGGCATGTTCTCAATTTGAACATATCTCTGGAACCAGGGAAAAAAAACTTTTTTACTAATGTTTTATCTTGATATGATATTCCAATGAAAACAGTTCCAACTGGCTTTTCCTTAGTTCCACCACCTGGACCGGCTATTCCTGATACAGCTACACTTAAATCCGCACTTGAAATATCCTTCGATTTATTAACCATCTCTCTCACACAACTTTGACTAACTGCTCCATATTTTAATAAAGTTGAACTTCTAATATTTAATATTTTCTCTTTTGATTTATTGCTATAAGTTGTAAATCCATACTGAAAACATTTAGAAGCTCCTGGAACATTCGTTATCATATTAGCCAACATTCCTCCAGTACAAGACTCAGCTGTAGTAATAGATATTTTTCTTTTATTTAAGATTTGAACTACCGTTTCAGCTAAAGAAACATCAGATTCTGAATAAACGTACATCCCTAACTCTTTTCTTACTTTTTTCTCTAAGATTAGATTTCTTTTCTTAGCCAGAGATAGTTTATTGTGAGATGAAATTAATCTTATATGAATTTCATAATTATAAGGTCGATATCCAATATAATTATTTACAGAACTGTATTTTCTTATCTTTTCAGCTACCTGAGATTCAGATAATCCATATACTCGAAGCATTTTGGAGAAAGTAATATTTGATTCTTTTGTCTTTTTATTCTTTAAATCTATGAGGAATGAATCCTTCAACATTGTTTTAAATTCTCTAGGAACTCCGGGATAGAAATAAAATTTTGACCTTTTATTTTTAATAATAAATCCTGGGGCGGTACCTATAGAATTTTTTATTATTTTAGAACCTTCAGGAAACAATGCTTGTTTTTTATTAAGCTTGCTATATTTCCTTTTTCTTGTTTTGAAAATTTTTTTTATTTTTATTTCTTCATTTTTGTTAAATACTAATTTTTTATTAAAAAAAGTAGATGCAGCCTCTCTAGTCAAATCATCATCTGTAGGACCGAGACCACCAGTAATTAATATATAATTTGATCTACTAGACGCAATTTCTAACGCAGAAACTATATCCTTTTCATTGTCGCCTACACATTGTTGATAATTAACCTTAAAGCCCTTATCAAATACTTCTTTTGCTAGCGAAAAAAAGTTAGAATCCTGAGTTACCCCCGATAACAATTCTTCACCAGTAGTTATAATTTCAATTGAATTCCTTTTCATATAATATCCATATGATACCTTGAATATACAAATGTAATACGTAAACTCTGTATAATGAAAAAAAACTTTTTTAGGAGAAGATATGAAAATTAATAATTGGTTAGAAGGTCATTGGGCATTAATACTTGGCGCGTCTAGCGGTTTCGGAGGTGAAGTCTCAGAAAAACTCTCTGAATATGGAGTAAATATAATTGGGGTCCATTTAGACAGAAAAGGAACTATGCCAAATGTAGAAAAAATTATTTCTAAAATTGAAGCAAATGGATCAAAAGCAAAATTTTTTAATATTAATGCAGCTGATGAAGAAAAAAGAAATGAAGTATTAAATGAGGCTAGCAGCTTTCTAACTAATAGTGAAAAAAAAATAAAGATACTATTACATTCTTTAGCATTTGGCTCACTTAAACCTTATCTTAGCGATGATCCGTCATCTAATGTCACACAGAAAAATATGGAAATGACAATGGATGTCATGGCTAATTCAATTGTTTACTGGACTCAAGGAATTGTAGAAAGATCCTTGTTTAGCAAGAACGGTAGAATTTATGGAATGACGAGTGCTGGTAGTAGAAAAATATGGCCCACTTATGGACCAGTATCCGCAGCAAAATCTGCACTTGAATCCCATATTAGACAAATAGCTGTAGAACTTGCGCCTCAAAGAATAACCGCCAACTCTCTATGTGCCGGAGTGACACTGACTCCTGCACTTGATAAAATTCCAGGAAATAATGACATCGTTGATCAAGCAACAAAAAACAATCCAAGCAATAGGCTTACGCTTACAAGTGATATTTCTGGAAGCATAATAGCGCTTTCACATCCTGGTGCTGATTGGATTACAGGAAATGTAATAATGGTAGATGGTGGAGAAGAATTAACTTAATGGATAAAGATTTATACATTTACAATTCACTAAACAATGAGAAAGAAAAATTTGAACCTATTAATCCAAATCAGGTTTCAATATATGTGTGTGGACCCACAGTTTATAGTAGTTCTCACATGGGTCACGCTAGATCTGCTATTGTTTTTGACTCAATAGTAAGATTTTTAAAATTTATTGGTTACAAAACTAGATATGTAAGGAATTTTACAGATATTGACGATAAAATCATTCAAAGAGCAAATGAAGAAGGAAAAACATCTGAAGAAATTTCAGAAAAGTATAAAGAAGAATATATTCAAGACATGAAAAATTTAGGCTGTGCCACTCCCGATTATCAGCCCTCTGTATCTGAGAATATCCCAGAAATATTAAATCTGATAAATGAAATTTTAGATAAAGGTTATGGGTACGAAAAGGGAGGGGATGTTTATTTTAGCGTTAAAAAATTTAGTAGGTACGGCGAACTTTCCAACCAAAGTATTGATGCAATCATTGAAAATACACGCTTAGAATTAAACCCAAATAAAGAGTATGATTTAGATTTTGCTTTATGGAAAAAAGCCAAAAAAAATGAGCCATATTGGGAAAGTCCATGGGGAAACGGTAGGCCTGGTTGGCACATAGAATGCTCTGCCATGAGTAGAAAATATTTAGGTGAGAGTTTTGATATCCATGGAGGTGGAAGAGATTTAATTTTTCCGCACCATGAAAATGAAATTGCACAATCTGAATGTATCTCAAACCAAAAATTTGCCAACTATTGGATACATAATGGCTTAATAAATATCAACAAAGAAAAAATGTCTAAATCAATTGGAAACATTATCAATATCAAAGAAGGGTTAAAAGCTTGGAATAAAAATATTATTAGAATATTATTTTTAACTCACCATTATCGAACACCTGTTGATTTATCAGATAAAAAGTTAGAAGAAATAAAGAAAAGCCTTCTAAATCTAAAGAAGAAACTTAAAACAAACAATGCTACATCTAGTAATTTTAAAGAACTTTGGGTTTCAGCAATGCTCGATGACTTTAATACTGCAAAAGCCTTTGGTTATTACTTTAAATATATTAATGATGGAAAGTTATCAGATAAATCAGAAATTGAACTGAAAGAATTTGAGGAAACCATGGGCGTCTATGGATGGAGAGATGAAATATTAGCATCAGATGAAATAGAAATAGTAAACAAAGACGAAATTGAAAAGATAATTCTCGAAAGAAATAAAGCTAGAGAAAATAAAGAATGGGAAAAAGCTGATTTACTGAGAGAAAAAGCAGAGAAGATGGGAATTAAATTGGTTGATAATCAAAATGGGACTACTTGGGAAAATTAATTAAACTCCAATAAGCTCTCTAGCTTTTGCTATAACAGGTGCCTGAGTCTCCCCTCTGCATCCAAACCAACATGTTGTACATTTAGTTTTAGTAAAATAATTTGGCTCATAATCCGTATAGTGACAAACTGCTGGCATTTCAGAACACCTTTTAATATGACCGTCCGGAGTAGCAGTTAAGAACGAAGACCCCGCATTACATGGTGGCCCATAGCCATTCTTGAAGAAAACTGGGATTTGACTTAAATAGTATTCGCTTGAAACAATTGTGTCTCCCCAGGCTTTCTTTAAAGAAATAAGTTCATTAATTACCTGACTCACTTTTTTTATTTCATCATTTATAAAATGTTCATCATTATTAGCTTTCATTACTGAATAAGAGCTGAAAGATATATTAGCTCCCCATTCCTTTGCCTTCTTTGCCATATCAACTATCTGATGAAGATTATCATCCATAATAATTGTATTAATAGAAATAGTTCGTTTTAGTTCAGTAGATATTCTTGGTATCAGATCTGAAACATGACTCCATAAACCATTAACGCCTCGATTTTCAGAATGCCTATCACCTAAAAAATCTAAAGAAATAGCTATTTGATCTATTCCCGCATCATATAAAGCCTTAGCTTTATTCATATCAAGCAAATCACCTTTTGTTATAATTCCAGTATATGTAAAATATGAAGCGGATTTAATTTGTTTGATAATCTCTACAATATCTTTCCTAAGCATTGGTTCTCCACCAGTTACCATAACAACTAATGGATTAATCTTTTTTATCAAATCAGTATAATCGTCTAGTCTTTCCTCATGCTGTGTTTGCCAATAATCACAAAAATCACACCGAGCATTGCATTTCTTTGTAACCTCTAGATTAACAAGCTTAGGTGAGTTAGTGATTTTTGTTTCAACTAGCTTTGATAAACCCAAAAAGGCAAAATTAAAAGATTCGATGTATGATTTATTTCTATCTAACATATTATTTTCTAGTAAACTAAAACATTTTTAATATCTACTAAAGGTGATTGTAATTTATTAATTTTTATAGTCAATTAAGGAAAATTCTTAACTTTTTGTTATTTTTTACATATTAATATTGGAATGACATTCCTCTTGGTTTATGATTTCCAATATGAAGCTTGCTACATCTAATCAAATTAAACAGATCGATAAACTATCTACGTCAAAATATCATATTCCTAGTCAAATTAGGATGGAAATTGCAGGAATTAAATCATATGAAATCGTTAAAAGAGAATATGCTCCAAGAAACACATTGATAGTAATTGGAACAGGTAATAATGGTGGGGACGGATTAGTGCTGGCCAGATACCTAAAGCTTAATGGATATAAATGCTCAATCTTAATAACAAAAACCTCAAAAATTCAATCTGGTGACTTTAAAAGTAATCTTTTAATGATTAAAAAACTAAAAATTCAAACAATAAAAGACTTAAAAAAAGTAAGATTTAAGGATTATGATCTAATTATTGACGGAATTTTTGGCGTCGGGCTAAATAGACCTTTAAATAATAAAATCTTGGATTTAGTTAAAAGGTTAAATAAAGAATCTACCCCTATATGTTCTCTGGATTTACCTTCAGGTTTGAATCCTGATAACGGTAAAACATATTCAGGCTCAATAGTTGCTGACACAACAATAACATACGACTTTGCAAAACCTGGCTTGGTAACAGATCCTGGTGCAAAGTTTAGTAAAAAAGTTTTTATCGTTAGCCTACCCACACCAAATGACTTAACGAAACAATTAAATACCTACTTTATTAATTCGAATTTTTTTACTAACTTTTTTAGAGAAAGAAGTAAGTCATCAAACAAAGGTACATTTGGTCACGTATTGATAATTGGAGGATCAAAGAATATGTCAGGTGCAGTATTATTATCTGGACTAGCAGCTTATAAATCAGGAAGTGGGCTTGTAACTTTGTGTGTGCCAAGGAATATAAGTAGTAACTTAAAAAATAAAATTCCTGAGGCAATAATATTAGAAGTACCAAATTCTAGCGATTCTTCTACAATGGATGAGAATAAACTTTTTCCATTATTGAAAAAGAATATTAGAAAAGAGCCCTCATGTGTAGTAATAGGACCAGGTCTAGGTAATAGAAAAAATCTAATAAAAATTATCGAGGATTCTTTTAAGTTTTTTAACTGTCCTATTATTCTTGATGCAGATGGGCTTAACTTAATTTCTAATAATCCCAAAATATTAAAAAAATATAAGAATGATTTGATTATCACTCCTCATCCAGGTGAAATGTCCAAATTGTGCAATGAATCGATCAAATCAATTCAAAGCAATAGAATTGAATTTGCACAGAAAATATCAAAAGACTTAAAATGCATTTCTGTTCTTAAAGGATTTAGAACTATATTGTCAGATAAATCTGGAAAGACTTTCATTAATGGATCTGGAAACGAAGGTATGGCAACTGGTGGTATGGGTGATGCCCTAACTGGAATAATTGCTAGTTTCATAGGACAAGGATATTCAAGTATAGACTCAGCTATCTTAGGCGTTTTTCTTCATGGAAAGGCTGGCGACACTATAGGCTCAAAAATCTCGAAGCGTGGGATACTTGCATCTCAAATTATTAAAGAACTTCCTAATACTATATTATCATTGGAAAAAAACTCGCATTCCCCTAATCCGATATATAAAATTGAAAATGAATAATAAAATTACTAATGCTTCTATAAACGAGACTAAAATTCTGGCAGATGAAATTTCTCTTAATATTAAAGATGGTGATTTAATACTTTTAAGCGGAGAAATGGGTTCAGGAAAGACGCAATTTGTTAGATTTCTTTGTGAGAGCTTAAATACAATAACATCCGTATCTAGCCCTAGTTTCCTAATATTAAATCAATATGAAACTAAGAATAGATTCAATATATTCCATTTTGATTTCTATAGACTTGCTGACGCTAGAGATTTAGAAGAAATAGGTTTTTTTGAAATACTTGACTCTAACCAAGGACTAATGGTCATCGAATGGCCAAATAATTTTAGAAGTTTATTTTCTAAGAAAAAAAATATAATAGATATTTATTTTAATTTTATAAAGGATAATATAAATCTAAGAGATATTATAATTAAAGGATAAAAAACAGTATGGATTTAATAGTTCAAAAATATGGTGGTACTAGCGTAGGAAGTACTGAAAAAATTAAATATATTGCGAAAAATATCTCTAAATTAACGAAAAAGAATAAATCTATAGTTGTTGTAGTTTCAGCTATGGCAGGCGAAACAGATAGGCTAGATAAGATTACCAAGAAAATTTCTAAAATACCAAATGAAAAAGAATATGATCAAGTCATTTCTTCCGGAGAGAAAATATCAGCTGGTTTATTAAGCATTGCCCTTTTAGAAATCAAAACAAAAGCTGTTTCTTTGGATCCATCAAAATTTGATCTTTTAACAGATGATTTACATTCAAAAGCTAAAATATTATCAGTAGGTACAAAAAAAATAAAAAATCTTTTAAAAGAAGGTTTTGTTGTTGTGGTGCCAGGATTTCAAGGTATTAATTCTAAAGGTGATGTTACAACACTAGGAAGAGGCGGTTCAGATTTAACTGCCGTTGCACTTGCCTCAGCTCTTAAAGCAAGCCACTGTGAATTACTTAAAGATGACGTAGATGGTATTTATACTACCGATCCGAGACTTTACAAAGATGCAAAAAAAATAAATTATATCTCTTATCCTGAGATGCTAGAGATGTCTAGTTTGGGTTCAAAAGTATTGCAGGCAAAGGCAGTAGAGTATGCTAACAATTTAAAAGTAAAATTGTATGTAAAATCTACAAGTAAAACGACTAACAAAGGAACATGGGTTATGGATGAAAAAAGCATACCAATTAAAGAAAGAAAAATTATTACTGGTGTCACACATGATTTAAAACAATCAAAAATTACTGTTTCTGGTATTGAGGATGTACCTGGAGTTGCATCAAAAATTTTTAAACCTATAGGTGCTGCAGGAATTGTTGTAGATATGATTGTGCAAAATATTAGTATAGATAATAAAACTGATTTAACATTTACAATTCCAAAGGATGATTTAAACAAGACTGTAAAGATTTTAAAGTCTAATAAATCAAAGATTAATTATAGAGAAATTATACAAGATAAAGAAATTGCTCTAATATCTATTGTAGGGGCAGGGATGAAAACTCATACTGGAATTGCTACTAGAATGTTTGATACTTTATCAAATGCGAAAATTAATATTAGTATGATAAGCACCTCTGAAATCAAAATCTCATGTGTAATAAATCAATCAAAATGTAAAAAAGCTATCCAATATTTACACAAGGAGTTCAAGTTAGATTAATTTATGTCAAAAAAAGTTTTAGCATATGATGTAACTTTAAGAGATGGGACTCAAGGGGAAGGTATATCTTTTTCTGTTAAAGATAAAATAAAAGTCAGCCACAAAATTGATGAATTAGGAGTTGAATACATTGAAGGTGGATGGCCAGGGTCAAATGAAAGAGATGAGGGATTCTTTAGAGAAGCAAAGAAACAAAGGTATGTAAATTCAAAAATAGTTGCATTTGGTAGCACTAGAAGAGCAAAAAGTACATGCGATGATGATTTGAATATACAGGCATTACTTCAAGCTGAAACACCAGCAGTAACAATTGTAGGAAAAACATGGGATTTTCATGTTTCAGAGGCATTGAAAATAACAAATGAAGAAAACCTTCAATTGATATCTGATTCTATAGAATATTTATCGAATAGAACCGAAGAAGTTTTTTTTGATGCTGAGCATTTTTTTGATGGTTTTAAAGCAAATAAAGAATTTACTTTAAACTGTATTGATCTTGCTGTTGAAAGTGGTGCAAATGGTATTATTTTATGCGATACAAATGGTGGAACAACTCCATGGGAAATATATGATATTGTTGAAGAAGTTAAACAAAAGCATAAGAAAATAGTTCTAGGAATTCATACTCATAATGATTCGGGACTTGGAGTAGCTAATGCATTAGCTGCAGTTAGGGCTGGAGCAAATCAAGTTCAGGGAACAATAAATGGTTATGGTGAAAGATGTGGAAATGCTAACTTATGTACGATTATTGCTAATCTTAACTTAAAGATGGGGATTAAATGCATAACAGACAAGAACCTAAAAAGACTATATGAGGTTTCAAATTACATTAGTGAATTAGCAAACCTAGGTCATGATAGTAAGTCACCATTTATTGGTAGAAGCGCCTTTGCTCACAAGGGCGGCATCCATGTTAATGCAATTGTTAAAAACAATCTTACTTATGAGCACATTAATCCTGAAGAAGTTGGAAACTCAAGAAGAATCTTAATTTCTGACTTAGCGGGAAAAAGCAATATCCTTTATAAGCTAAAAGAGTTAGGAATAATAAAGGGGGTTTCTGATGATAATATCTCTGAAATATTATCCGAACTTAAAAAACTTGAGAATGTTGGATATGAATTTGAAGGAGTAGATGCTTCTTTTGAATTACTTGTAAAAACAATTTCAGGGCAATATAAACCAAAAATAGAGTTGATTGAAACTGAAATCAATACGAGACAAATTGTACCCTCAAACGAATCATCTGCGAAAGTTGTATTAAAAATCGATGATGAAACTATCGAAAATACAGCCTCAGGCTCAGGACCTGTGAATGCATTAGATCTAGCGTTAAGAGGTGCTCTAACAGATAAATATTCTTTTCTAAATGAAGTTACACTTACTGACTATAGAGTAAGAGTTGTTGGAAGCAACAAAGGAACTGAGTCGCTTGTTAGAGTCATTATTGAATCAAGCGATAAAGACAGCAGTTGGTCAACTATTGGTGTATCATCTGATATTGTGGATGCTAGCTGGAGAGCTCTTATTGATAGTATTGAATTTAAGCTTATGAAGATTTCTTCTTAGTTTTCATGTATTCATTGAGTGATACTTTAAATTCACTTTGAACTTTCTTACTAGCTTTTTTTATTGGCCCAACAACCATATTATCGTATGTTTCAAAAGCTGAATCCTCAAGAATCTTATCTTTAGATGTTCGTGCTAATTTTAAACAAATCACTGTTATATAAAAGATTGACTTAAAAAGAGATTTTCTAGCTTCATTTACATTATATTTCTCTAAATGTTCATTAGATTTTAATAAAGCTGTGAAACCCTGACCAGCAAATAAAGTCATAATCTTTGATAATTCTTTAGAATTTTTTGTTTCTATTACACGAACAAGGGGAGCCTCTAATGCGGCTGATAATTGCTCTGGTCCTTCAGTTAAAACTTTTGCTAATTCTTTTAGCTTATCTTTATCTTGAGTTTCTAACATTTCTTGTATTGAGTTCTTAACATAATCAAGCGCATAAGTATCTCTAATTTCGTCTATCTCTAATCCTTTCTTTTTTAATTTCTTTATTTCAACAATTTTTTCAAGTGTATCTCTGGGATAAAGAATTTCTGGCGAAGATGAAGACGTAGAATCATCAACTTTAAATGTTGCCGGCGGTATTAAACCTAACTCCGAATACATACTGATAGTTTCTTTTGGATTTGGACCTAAATCTATCTTTTTTTTCTGAAGAGTTACTATCAAATTATGCAAAGTAATTTTTTTCATCAATATAATTATTCTGCTATCAAAAATAAAGTCAAAATCTTATGCTATCTTTTGAGAGATAATACACACCCAACAATCTGATTCTAAGGTCTTACCCCAAAAAGGAAGGTATGATTTCAGGGAAAACTCTTTACTCCTATATTTGAACAAAATATCTATTTTATTACTTGATATAATCTTTGATATACAACTTTGACTTTTAGAAGTTGTTTTATTAAGTTTACTAAATCTTTGATCTAGGAAATAATCTTCAGGCTTATTAACCTCAATCATTATATTATACTTAGACAAAAATAAATCATCACAATTAGGAAGGATAAATTTTTTATTTAATTCACCTCTTATATCTAAAAAACAATATTTTCTTCTATTAAATGAATAATATTCAAACTGAATCATTTTAATTAGTCTTTTTTATAAAATTTATTATTCCATTTAAAACTAAGCTTGAATGGTATTTATAATCTTTGAACTGTTCAATGAATATATTTGAAATACCACCTGTAATTAAAACTTTAAACTTCAACTGAGATGTTTTTTTAATCTCCCTTACAATTCCTTTAATCATTTCCGATTGTCCGTTTAAAAAACCAGATGATAAACATTCAGAAGTAGATGCACCAATTAATTTTTTATCTAAAAGAATATTTTTCTTATTGATCATTGATGTATTCATTATTAATGAATAATGTGCTATTAAGGCTCCTGGTAAAATCAGGCCTCCCTTGTGAGATAAATTCTTTTCCAGTATATCGATAGTAGTCGCAGTACCCATATCAATAATGATCAAATTACTCTTTGGATATAAGTAGTTGCCACCAAGGCAATTGAAAAATCTATCTAATCCTAAAGTATTAATTTTTTCATAACTAGATTTAAAATTTTTAAAAACCCTTTTTTTTAGGAACTTTACCTTGATGCCTTTCAACAGACTTTTCAAAATACTTTCTATTAATGGTTCAATCTCGCGATTTACACTTACTATATATACATATGTAACAAAATTTCTCAGTCTAATATGATTAATTTTAGATTTAAAATTTGACTTAAATACCTTCAGATTTGAGTAATCCATAGAATGGACCTCTTCAATATAAGATCCATTGCTAATTGTAAATTTAAGACTTGAATTTCCACAATCAATTAAGAGATACACAATAGTATTATATCATTGACAAAGCTATTTATTTAGTATTCAATTACCTTTTAAATGGAGGATTCTTATGAATGATAAAATAGATAGAATTTGCTGGGATTGTCCAGACCAACCAGTTAATAAATGGGAAGTTAAGACTGCTGAGAAAAAAAGAGAAGGTTGTTTATTTACAATTTCATGCTCTAAGTGCAGTAAAGAATCTCAAGTTTTTGGTTGGATGATAGGCTGTGAATGCGATTCCTGTAAGAACCAAATGATTGGTGCGGCTAAGTAGATAATATTAAATATAAAATATATTTTGGAGTTTATTTATAATGGATAATAGATCTATTGATAAGTTTGATTTAAGACTTAGAAGAAGATTTGAAGAAAACAAAGATTTATCTGCTGATGAAATCAAATCTTATACAGAATCTCTTGAAGACCAATCAGATAATATTGAAGAAATTGTTATTGAAGACGAAAATGTAACAGAGGAGTAATTTGATTGAAATTTGAATATAAAGTTTTAAATGTTTCAGATTTTATTCAGTTAGATGATTCTTCACATGAACTAAGAATTGAAGAAGGTGCTCAACAGAATAAGGTTAAAGAACACTCGGATATTACACAGACCAAACTAAATGAGTTGGGTGAAGACGGATGGGAATTGATATCAATTACTAATCAAAGACTTTTCTTTAAGAAAGCCATGTAGCTATCAATCATCTTGTAAAATTTTTTCAATTTCTAAAGCTAAATCTTTATCTATCTTCTCAACATCTTTCCAACTATAAAAATTATTTTTAACATTCATTGCAATATTATTTAAATGAGCATCATAAACTTTTTGAGCACCCTCTTCTGCCTGTCTTGCGTCCTCTTTTTCTGCATCAGATAAATCTTTGCCGAATTTTACTGATAACTGCTCTTTTTCGTCTTTCAGCTTAATCCATATATCTCTGAGCTGAACAATAATATTGGTTTTTGCATCCATAAATATATATTACACTAATTATTAATTTTTAAATTTTACTTTATTTTTCTTATTGATATCGCTCTTAAGTTTAGATCTGAATCAGTTTTCGTTTTTTTAAATATATGCACCCAGATCGCCTTTAATTTTCTTGCCGGTGCATCATCCTTTAGAGAAAAAATAAAATTGTCCTTTTTCCTAAAATTTTTACCCCATTGAGTAATATTAAAATCAAAGTATTTTAAATTTGAATCAACTTCTTTATTGCTAATAATCTTGATGCTATATTCCCCTTTTTTTAAGTCACTATGTATAGCAATCGATAAAACAGGTCCTACGTAATCTTTATCAATTAACATTTCACCATTTTTCCATATAATTTCTGGATAGGTATTAATTTTATCATTTGAAAAGTAAAAGAATTCATTGTTCTGTAACCTTACAGGATCACATTCCATTTCTTCATAACTACCCTTTTTATTTATCCGATTACTAATTAATGAACTATTTGTAGAGCATGGACTTGGAAAAATTCTTAGAATATTATTAATATCATCTTTTGTAACTGTTTCTTTGGCAGTAATTTTATTTATTGGATTACCCTCAATAGGTGTAATTTTTAATGATTTATAATTTTGATTTACTAAACTAATATCAAAATAGGAGTATTCACCAAAATAAGAGTTTTCTTTACTTTCAACTAAGGGCTGCAAATTTAATTTCTTATCAAAATCATTTATCACGTTCACCCCATCATCAGCAAAACCCTTTTTATTAACTATTATGCCCGTATAACCATAATATTTTGCATATTTAACCATATCTTCTAAATTCGAAACCATCGAACTTATTTGAGTATTGATTACACACGCTGTTCCTTCTTTAAAAGCCATCCAACTAAATCTAGTTTTCTTATTAATCATTAAGTATGCCCATACGTCTCCATAAAAAGACCCATATGTATGACGAGTTTCAGGGAAGCATCTATAAGGAATTTTTAAAATCATATCGTTATCATCTATTTTAGTGTTTAATTCATCATAAAATTGCTTTTGGGGTAAATAAACCGACTCTAAGTTGCCATATGGTGACTTGTTACCAAATGGAGAAGACAAGCCTCTAAAATCTAAAAGGGATAAAGCTATTATAGAAACAAAAAAAACAACAAATAATCCTTTTGATACAACCGATAAGAAAAAATTTCTTCCAAAAATTGTCTCTTTAATTTTAGAGATATATTTAGCTCTAATTTTATCAAAAATAATTGCACCAACTATTAATGATATACATCCAATCCAAGGAGTAACTCTGTAATGTGAGCCAAGGACCATAAAGTCAGTAAATAAATAAAATGCCGTTATTATACCCCCACGATAGAAAAGAATTAAAATGAAGATTAATAGGATTCCTAGAAATTTTATCTTTTTGCCATAACTATCTTTTACGTTTTTAAATGAATAAAAGATTGCCGTACAAAACGAAAGAATCCCAATAATACCTAGATAAGAAGAAAGGAAATTTATCCTTATTTCCGTATTATCATTATATAGATCGCTTATAAATCTAAAGTAATTAATCAGATGGTCTGCTACAGGAACAAAGAATTCCACAATTGAAATCCCATAAACAGTTGAATGTGCAAAGTTTCTAGTCATATAATCATAGGTAAAATAACTATCAGATTTAAACATAATATGTGGATAAATATTAAAAATTAAAGTCAATATACCGATAAAGAAAAAAAATAGAAAAACTTTGAGTCTTGAATTATTTTTTTCAAATGAGAATAGTTCTCTGAAAATTATAAAAACTAGTACTAAGAAAAAATAAAAGGAATTATAAGCGCTAAGAGACATGCCGAGAAAAATTACTACAACTGCAATGAATATTTCCTTTTTTAAGAGAATGCTCTTTATAGATTGACTTGAGTAATCCTTATTCTGAAAATAAAAAACTAAACCTATCAACAAAGGAATACCAACATTATTTATTTGAACCGATGTATGGATATGATGAACAGTTATAAATGGAATAAAAGCATATAAAGTTCCAAAACCAAGAGCAATTAAAACCGATGTTTTAAAATAAAATCTTAGCGACAAATACATCATTAGTGCGCAGACCGGAAAAAGTGAATAATAATAAGTCTCATAAATTTCGAGTATATTCGGTTTAAAAATACCAATTATGAAATAGTAAAGTCCAAGTACAGCTTGCCTCCAAGGCCAGAAGTCATGAGAAATACTTAAGGGTGCGCCCATGCCAGGATTTGCATATACTGAGCTAAAAATGCTCTCTTTAAATAATTTCATGTAAGTAAGTTCCCATGCAGCATCAGAATGAAGTGAATAATCTAAGAAATGATTGCCAACCATATAGCCAATTAAAAAATAGGCAATAAAGGGAGAAAAGAGTATTGCAACTAATTCTTTTAAATTCGAAAAATTCTTTTCACCTTTAAACATTAATTTTCTCCCTGAATTCTCCTAATTGTTATAGATTTCAAATTAATATCATTTAATAACTGAATGTCTTTTCTTACAACAATAACTATAGGTTTTAATCTGGTCCCCTTAACATTATTTACAAGTTCAAACTTCAATTTATTTTTTACAGAAAAACTATTTCCCCAATGAGTGGCATCAATAGATAAAGAATCAATATCTAAAATTTTACCATTATTATCTTTTGGAATAACTTCATAGATTCCAGCATCGATATGACTAGATAAATGAACCGAAAGAATAGGTCCGATATATTGGCTCTTAACTTTGATCATCCCGTTGTCAGTATTAATTGTTGGGAAGGGTAAAATTCTATCGTCAACAAAATGAAAAAAATCTTTATTGTACAAAGAACGGCCATCGCAATTATCTGAATTAAATTTACCAAACTCATCAAGTCCCTGAAGAGCTATAGTGCCTTCTTCGTCAACGCAGGGGCTTGGGAATATTTGTGATATTTCCTGAATTTCACTTCTACTAATAAAACTATCTTTTTTAATTAATATTTCATTAAGTGCGTCGCTTTCAATAGGGGTAATTTTTATTTTTGGGAACTCACTCTTTACTATAGTAATATCATAATATAAATAAGTTGAGTCAATTAATGGGGTTAAATTAAATTTTTCTTTAAGTTGGCTTGCAACACTATTTCCCTGATCAATAAAACCTCTCTTTTCTAGTATTAATCCTGTATAGCCATAATACGTTGAATATTTAATCATCTTCATTACATCGTCAGACAACGAACTTAGCTGACTATTGATACTGCATGCTGTTCCCTCAACTAATGACATAGCCGAGAATCGTGATTCCTTATTGATTAACAAATATGACCAAAGATTTCTGTAATTTGTTCCATAAATATCTTTTGTTTCTTGAAAACATACATAAGGAATTTGAAGTATCATGTCTTCATCACTGATAACTTGATTTAATTTTGTATAAAAATTTTTTTCATCTTCATATCTTTGGTCTTTCTTTGGAATATCCTTTTTATTAAAATATGGCCTAGTTCCTCTAAAATCCAACAAAGAAAATGACACAATTGATATTAAAATTAAGAATGAAATACCTTTTAAGTAGGGCTTAGTAAATTCCTTAACAAGAAAATTACTCCTCATGCTTTTGTTATATAAATAATCTAGAATCAATCCTCCGCTAATTAACGAGAGACATAGAACCCATGGAGTTATTCTATAATTCGACCCTAATACAAGAAGATCCGTATAAAGGTAAAAGGTTGTCAGCAATCCTCCTCTAACAAATATTAATATCAGAAAAATTAATAGAGCTCCAATGAATGCAATTTTTTTTGGAAAAATACTTTCTGATTTATTTCTTTTGAAAAAAAATATTATTGAAACTATAAAAGAGGAAATACCAAAGATGCCTAGATATGAAATATTAAAAAACTCTCTAATTAGAGTTCCCTGGGAATAAAGCTGATTATAAAACTTAAAAGAATCAAATACATGATTCTTAATGGGGATAAAAAAATCAATAATAGAGACTGAATAAAGAGTTGTATGTACAAAATTCCTCGACATAAAATCAAAGATAAAATGAGATTGTGATTTAAAAGCTAAATGAGGTAAAACATTAAATAAAATTGCTAATAAATTAACTGTAATCAATAATGAGATTAAAATAATTCTATTGTAATCCCTTTCTGAACAAATAAATTGCCTAAGTAATATAAAAACAAGTAAAACTCCTGAGTAAAAAGCACTGAATAAACTCATTGTTACACTTCCAAAGATAATTATTGAGGAAGCAATAAAAGTTTTTGATTTAAATATTTCGGAAATTTTGTAGGATTTAAGATCCTTAAAGTTTATATGAAACAACATGCCTAAAACCAAGGGCACCAGTATTGTTCCTGCTAAGACTGTAGCATGCTGAATATTATGAGAAAACATAAAGGGCATAAAAGGATAGATTAGACTTAATCCCAAAGAAATAAGATTGGGAAGTTTAATAAAATGCCTTAATGATAAAAACATTGAAAGCGCTAAAATAGGAAAAAGTGAATAATAAAATATTTGATATATCTGAAATATATCTTTCTCAAACAAGCTTATAATAAAATAATAAGTTCCTATACCAATATTTCGCCAAGGCCAATAATTTTGATCAGAAACTAAAGGGGCACCCATTAAAGGATTATCAAATATATGGTTTGTAATACCTGAGACATATAGCTTTAAATAAGAAAGCTCAATTGTCGTGTCATAATTAGATAAAAAGATATAATCTAAGAAATGAATCCCGGCAATATATTTTATTAGCAAAAGCGAAATTACTGGAGCTAAAAAATAGCATATCTCGGTGCTATATTTACGAAAAAAGCTTTGCATACTTGAAGATATTACCACATTGAATTTATTGATTAAGCTTTAATTCGAATAGTAGAGAATGCCTCTAAAGCTCTATCTCTGGAATCTCTAAGGTCAACAATAGGGTTTGGATATTCTTTTCCTAAAGTTATGTTTGCTGTTTCCAATATTTCAATTGGTGCATCCCAGGGGCTATATAAATATTTAATAGGTAAATCTTTTAATTCGGGGACAAACTTTTTAATATATAATCCCTCGGGATCAAATCTACTACCTTGCATAACAGGGTTAAAAATTCTGAAATATGGAGCAGCGTCTGCACCTGAGCCTGCTACCCATTGCCAGCTCGCGCTATTGCTTGCCAAATCGGCGTCGATTAAACAATCCCAAAACCATTTCTCGCCCTCATGCCAATGCTGTAAAAGGTTCTTTACTAAAAAGGATCCCACTATCATTCTAACTCTATTATGCATATATCCTGTTTGCCAAAGCTCTCTCATCCCAGCATCAACTATTGGATATCCAGTTATTCCTTTTTGCCATTTTTCAATAAAGTTTTTATTTTCTTTCCAGGGAAAATTATCAAATTTTTTCTGAAGATTTTCCCTAGGTAATCCAGGGAAATGATAAAGCAAATTGTAAGAAAATTCTCTCCAACCTAACTCACTTAAAAAATGGTCCAAATCAGTCTTTATATTCTTTATATCCTTTTTAGCTGAAGCCTTATACCAAACCTCATTTGGTGAAATTTCACCAAAATGAATGTGAGGTGAAAGCTGTGAAACATTTCTTTTAGAAGGAAAATTTCTACCTTCTTTATAACCCTGAAGGCCGTTCTCTAAAAAAGTATCTAATTTTTTATAGGCACCAATCTCGCCTGGATCCCATATTGCCTCCATTTGGTCATACCAATTATATTTCGGAAGTAAATCTAAATCGCCTAATTCTAAACTTTTAATATCATCGATAATCAAGGAATCTATATTCGGCTTTAATAAAGGCTCCCTGGGTGGACGGTGCATTAAACAACCCTTTTTATAAAAAGGGGTAAATACTTTATATGGTGTTTTATCAGACTTTAATATTTCCCATGGTTCCCATAGCAACGCAGAATTGAAAGTTTCTACCTCGATTCCTTTTTTAATAAAAAAATTCTTTATTTCTGTATCTCTTTTAATTCTCCATGGTTCATAGCATCTGTTCCAAAAAACTCCTTTAATATTAAACCTATCTACTAAATCATTTAAGATTTCTAAAGGATTTCCCTTATAAAAAGACAGTTTCTTATTAATGGTATTGCTTAGTTTATTCAAAGAATTATTAAGCCACCATCGACTAGCGGCACCAATTCTATCCTGTCCACTATTTATATCATCTAATATATACACAGGCAGTGTATTTTTATATTGTAAGGATTTAATTAATCCTGGGTTGTCTGAAATACGTAAATCTTGTCTAAACCAAAAAATTGATATACCAGAATTATCACTCACATTAAGAATATAACTAATTTATGTTCAAAATTATTTAATTAGCTAAAATATTAAATATGATTGAACCTGCTTATTGGAATCAAGCAAAAAAATATCTTTCAAAAAAAGATAAGAAATTAAATGAAATAATAAATTCATTCGATGGCCACTTGAAGTCTAAAAAGAATCCATTCTACTCACTATGTAAATCTATAATCGGCCAACAAATATCTGTTCAATCTGCTGAATCTGTATGGAAAAGACTATCAAAAAAATCCAAAAGAATTACTCCTATAAATATAAATAATCTAAAGAAGGATGAAATACGAAGCTGTGGAGTTACAAGACAAAAAACTGAATACTTAAAGCTCTTATCACAAAACTTTCTAAACAAGAATTTCTCCCCTTCAAAACTGAAAGCCTTAAATGATGAAGAAGCAATATTATACCTTTGCGAGAATAAAGGTATTGGAAAATGGACAGCTGAAATGTATTTAATTTTTAATCAAAATAGACAAAATATTTTTCCTATTCAGGACATTGGTTTGCTGAAAGCCATATCAAAAAACTACAATACTGATTATCCACCAGACAGTAAAAGTCTTGAAAGATTTAAAGCAAGATGGTCTCCATATTGCACAGTTGCAACTTGGTATATGTGGAGAAGTGTAGATCCTGTTCCAGTAGAATATTAGTGTTTAAAGTTGTGAATGAGAACCATCACATAAAACTTGATTGGATGTATTCTTACAACCACAGAAATAAACTTTTTTAGATTCTGTAGCTTCATACTTTAGCGGTCTAAAATTTGTACCTTTATGAGAGCCATCACAAAAGGGCTGGCTCTCACTTAAGCCACAAGAGCAGTAATAATATGTTTTACCGCTTTCGACCTCTACCGGGAACGGGGATTTTTGGACAATTTTTGCTTCCATATGTTTAAGTTAACCATATTTACAAAAAAATCAATACTTTAGGGTACTTATATGGACATCACAGGTCCATAATTAATACAAAATCTAGTTTTCAGTCCCATCAATAACTCGAATTGTTATAATCTTATTATCAATATTCGAATATTGATAGGCCAGTTGAACATTAAGAAGCACCAGACTAATACCAATAATCCCTAATAGTAATTTATAAACTTTATCCATAACAAATGACTCCTTTAATTTTAAATCTAACGATTCTTTTAAAAATATAAATAGTTGTTAAAGAATAATATCATTCCCACTTACAAGTATAGGGGGAAAAAACCTCTTATACCACCTATTAATAGGGGCGAATATGAGGTCGTTTTTATTTTGAAGGGATTTCCTAGTTTTTACCTAGTAAAAACTTTACTACTAATGCATTTAAAAAAAAGTTTACATGTACCTTGTATCAATCTTGGTCTCTTTTTAATTCTTCATATACTTTTTTTAACTTAAAAATCTTATCTTCAGATACGGTAACAGCGGAGATA
>PAOQ02000005.1 GCA_002708105.2 bacterium
AAGTTACTCTAGGGATAACAGGCTGATCTCCCCCAAGAGTTCACATCGACGGGGAGGTTTGGCACCTCGATGTCGGCTCATCGCATCCTGGGGCTGAAGAAGGTCCCAAGGGTTAGGCTGTTCGCCTATTAAAGCGGTACGCGAGCTGGGTTCAGAACGTCGTGAGACAGTTCGGTCCCTATCTACAACGGGCGAAGGAAAATTGAGAGGGCTTGCTCCTAGTACGAGAGGACCGGAGTGAACAAACCTCTAGTGTATGAGTTGTTGTGCCAACAGCAGTGCTCAGTAGCTACGTTTGGAAAGGATAACCGCTGAAAGCATCTTAAGTGGGAAGCCTGCCTCAAGATTAATTTTCCCGAACCATTAGGTTCCTAAAGATCACTCGAAGACTACGAGTTTGATAGGCACAGAGTGTAAGTCCTGTAAGGGATTCAGCTAATGTGTACTAATCGATCGTGAGCCTTTACTACGAAGTATGTATGTATTTGATTAAATATGTATTTAATTTTAATATTGTCTTCTTTTAAATTTTTAAATGATTCACAGATTCCATTATAAAATTTAATTGTAATAAATTAAAATATTTTTTAATATTTTGATATTGTATAGTCGCGCCCACAGGAGATTATCCTAGCTGTGTATGTGTGAAATCATTAAGTTGCTATAAGGATTTTCTTAGTCACTTAGTATTGCTAGAGAAGCAACTTAGTATGTTGGCTCCTGTCCATGCAGTTGAAGCTAAAAGTTGGAGATAATCACCAAATCCATTTAAGCCATAAACAAAGACAGATAGCATCCATGAGACACTAGCAATGAATTGAAAGAGTAATTTAATGTTAAAGTTCATTTTGTTCATTAGCAGTCACACTCGTCACCACAACAGCTTAAATCATCCAGATATAGCCCTTCATGTCTGTATTTTTCAAGCACTTGAGTATCTATGCCTAATTTTTTTCCTATTGAATTTGCGACAACCCCAAAGCGTTGGCGGTATTTATAAATAAAACAAAAGATTAGATTTTCATGCCGAACTTGTGGTCCTACAAGGAATAACCCTGGAGTCTTTGTTGATTCATCATCATCAGTGAGTAATGCGTAGGATTTTTCGTTATCCCAATCGAAAAGATTTTTAATAATTCCAAGGCTACTTTTAAATCCCGTTGCCAATATTGGCGTCGTCTCACTAATATATTGTTCTGTTTCTCCTTTTACATTAATGAAAAATTGACTTCCTTTTTTTGTAACATTTTTAATATCAGTTTTCTCAACTAGGTTAATTCGACCATAATCCATTTGTTCTCTTAGTCTTTCTAAGGTGAATGGTGATAAGCTTATACTAGGATCTGTAGTGTGCTCACCCCAAGGAGCGCTTCGATCAAGTACATTAACTTTTTTCCCTAGTCTACTTAGATTTACTGCTGCATCTATGCCACTTTCAAAACCACCAATTATATAAAATTCGTTCCCTTCAAGACTATCCCAACTTCTGACCTGACTATTGTGAATACACAGTTCGGCTCCTTTAAAAGTTTTAAGCTTAGGATAATGGAATTCCCCTGATGCCCATATTACGTATCTAGATTCAATTAGCTCTGTACCCTCAATTTTTACTGTAAAACGATTATTCGAATAATTAATTCCATCAACATTTGCGTCTTCAATTATTGGCAACTTATAATATTCTGATACCGCTTTAAGATATTTAGCGTATTCTTGTCCAGAAGGGTGTTCTTTTCTGAGCGTATAAGCAGGTGAGGTAGCTGAGATAATTGAATTAAGATCAAGGTGACCATAGAAATTTGTAGTAAAGGATGGAGTAATTAGTTTCATTTCTTTTGGCCAATTATTGAATGACTCTCCAATTTTTCTTCTTTCAAGTACGACTTGACTCATGACTCCTAAATCCTTCAGCATAGCACTAATTCCTATACCTGCTGGACCAGCCCCAATTATTGCCACATCAATTTTTTTCATTATATTTGTTATCGATTACTATTTATAATTTTACGAGAGACATTGTTTTAAATTTTTTGAAATATTTTTGATTAATTTTATATAAAGCTCTTTCCCTGGTTCAAGCTCGGAACCCAAAGGATCCAATGTACCTTCATTTGCCTTGGTATCTTTAGTGATTGTTTGAACTATCTGGCTTGGAAATTGAGGTTCTTTAAATACGCATTTGACATTATCATCAAGAATCTTTGATTTTATTTCATTAATTCTTTTTGGAGTAGGAGAAATTTCGGGGTTGAGTGAAATTGACCCTGCAGCATTTAGTTTAAATTCATTTTCGAAATATTGATAAGCATCATGGAATACTATGTAGGGCTCATTCTTTATTGAAGCAAGCTCCGCAGAGATTTCTTTTTTGCTATTTTTCAATTGATTTATGTAAATCATCGCATTTTTTTTATAAAGATTCTTCTTGGATGGTGTAATTTCAGAAAGTTTTTTTACTACTTGCTTAGTAATTCTTATGGCATTGTTAGTACTTAGCCATATGTGTCCGTCGTATTCTCCATGAGCGTGATTGTGGCCATCTTCAGCTAGTTCCTCTTCCCATATGCCTCCTTCACGTATTGGTAAGAGCTTTATTCTACTGTTAGAAAAAATGGCAACCTTATTCCTATCATCAATTGTTTTTAAGGCTCTGTGTAGGAATGTCTCAATTGATTCATCGTCTACATAAAAAACAATATCAGCCTCTTTGATTTTTTTCATATCTGACGGTTTTAGATGGTAGTCGTGCGGAGAAACGTTCCCATTCAACAACAAGTGAACATCTTCATTGTCAACGACATTTAGAATAATTGAGTGAATTGGCTTAATTGTTGCTACAATTTTTTTTTCAGTGCTATAGGATATAATAGGTAGAAGCAATATTAGTGCTGAAGTTAATATATATTTTAATTTCATAATGTTATAATATAACATTGTTACGGAGATTGTAAATGCACAAATGCGATGATCACAGAAAATGTATAGATGATGCAATAGCAAAAGCTGAGTTCGTATGTAAAGATAGGGGCTTACGTTTTACGGAAATTAGAAGGTCTATATTGAAGCTGATATGGAAGAATCATAAGCCCTCCAAGGCTTATGATTTATTAGCAGAAATATCTAGAATGGATTACTCCGCCAAGCCACCAACTGTCTATAGGGCCTTAGATTTTCTTCTTGCTAATGGATTCATTCACAAAATCAATACTTTAAATGCATACGTACCATGCACGCACACTCTTAAGCACAACCAGTGCTATTTTATAATTTGCGATAAATGCGACCAGGTCCAGGAATGCTGTGATGATGCAATTACTGAAACAATTAAAAGAACTCTTTCTTCAAATCGGTTTTCACATAAAGATATTGCTCTAGAAATTAGCGGTAGCTGTGATGATTGTTTGTAAGATGAGTGGAGAAAAATGTTAATAAAATCTGAGAATGTTTCNGTTGTTAGAGGAAAGAAAGAGATTCTTAAAAACATAGATTTAGAGCTAGGTTTTAATGATTTTGTAACCATTATCGGCCCTAATGGAGCAGGTAAGTCTATGTTGCTTAAGTGTTTGCTTGGATTTTATAAGCCTGATAATGGTCAAATAATTAAATCTCCCGACTTAAAAGTGTCCTATGTGCCNCAAGATTTTATTGCGGATAAATCTATACCAATTACCTCTTATAATTTTATTAAGCTTAATAAGAAAATTAATGATATGGAAATTAATAAAATTTCTTCCGAATTTAATGTTAGCCACTTGCTCGATAAGCAAATCTCTGATTTGTCAGGTGGAGAACTTCAAAAAATATTATTGGTCAGATCTTTAATTGAGAAACCTAACTTACTTGTTCTTGATGAGCCAACACAAAGTTTAGACGTTTCTTCTCAACTGAGCTTCTATAAATTTTTAGGTCAAATCTTTAAAGAAAAAGATATTAGTATACTGATGGTTTCCCATGATTTACACATGGTAATGTCTTCTACAAAACGAGTTGTATGTTTGTCGAATCATATTTGCTGTTCAGGTGAACCACTATCTATTACTAAAGATCCAGAATTTATTACTTTATTTGGCCATGACTTTGCGAACATGATGTCTGTATATAAACATGACTTTTCACATCAACATGTTGGAGATTCACATGATTGATTCATATATTTTAAATGCATTATACGCTGGGATTTGTGTTTCTATAATCGGAGGAGGGCTTGGATGTTTCGTAATTTGGAAGAGGATGGCTTATTTTGGTGACTCCCTATCTCACAGCAGTCTTCTTGNAATAGCACTTGGAATAGCTGTTGGTATTAATACAACGATAGGGACTTTTTTTATTTGCTGCTTATTTGCGGGATTACTAGTTTATCTTCAAAACAAAAGAATTCTATCTAACGACACGTTGTTAGGTATTTTGGCTCATTCCTCATTATCAATTGGTATTGTTTCAATTAGCCTACTAGAGAAAAGGGTTAATTTAGATTCATATTTATTTGGAGATATATTAACTGTTACTTCTAATGAACTTGTTTGGTTTTTTATTGCTACAATCTTTGTTATAACAGTCCTATATTTCATATGGCAGAAACTTGTTTTGCTAACAATTGATGAAAACATTGCTAAGTCTGAAAAAGTTAACACTAATGTAATATGGGCAGTCTTTTTAACCTTATTGATAATTTTTGTAGCAACTTGCGTTAAAATCGTCGGTATCTTGCTTGTAACTTCTATGCTAATTATTCCAGCAGCTTCTGCTAGGCAGATTTCCAAATCTCCTCTTCAAATGGCTGTTTTTTCTTCCTCAATTGGAGTACTTTCTGTTGTTCTAGGACTTTTTTTATCAATATTTTTTGATACTCCTACAGGTCCAACAGTCATAATGACATTAGTAATAATCTTTGTCATTATTTTTCCACTTTCTAGATTTATTAGAGTTTGATTAATTAAATTGTAATGTTATATTATAACATTATTTTAGATCCCAGGAGGTAGATGATGTTAAGAAAAACATTTCTGTTTATTTTTTTTATAATTTTAAGTTTTGGNTTTAGTTCCGGATATTCGTACTCTAAAGATGGTCACGAGGGCCATGATCATTCTAGCCATGATCATTCAAGCCATGGAAACTCTGATAAAAAGTTTTATATTCATGGTGGTTTTAAATTCCACTTTGATACTATAGTTGAAGCACATGAGAAGAAAGAGGAAGTTGATGAATCTTATACTCATTCTCATTTACAAATTGGATATAACTTAGGTAAAAATCTTTCTTTGATGACAGACTTNAAAATAGAAGGTGAATCCTCTGGCCATTCACATGGTGGTGTTGCAAAAACACCTGAAGATAAATTNTTCGATGACCATAAGCTGTTTATAAACAAGTTNGTACTATCTTATACTTCAGACAACGGTATTACNCTTTATGGAGGNAANTNNGCNCCNTCTGTTGGNTTAGANTTTCATNCTTTTCCNGGAATNTGGGGNTATGAAAAAGCNGAAGAGTACGCAATANTTGAAAGAATAGGTTANGGAATNGCTNTAAANCAGGATTTTGAGGATTTCGGTACACATAAATTAGATGTTTCGACTTTCTTTAANGATAANACTTCNTTAAGTAATTCTTTNATNACTGATAGAGGAAAAACAAAAAAATCTGATGGTGGTGTTNCAAATACTCAAGATTTTTCATCATACGCNATTTCTTTAGAGGGGAAGAATTTCTTNTCNTTAACAAATAGTTTTGTAGATGGTCTTTCATANAAATTNGGACATGCTAAGCAAGCTAAGGCANNAAANAANCTTGGNAGNAATTCNGCNAATTCATCTGGTATNNATGANAANACNGCTTTAACTCATGACGAAAANAGNTCTTCAATNTCTTTGNTNCATAAATCTATGNTTNCNCCAAATTTAAGCATGANGATTCTTACTGAATATATGAANATAGAGCATTTAACTGGTGAAGAGGGACATGATAGAGAATATATGACAACTGGTTTGGATTTCTATTACAAGAAGATAAATCTTGCTGGTACATATGTTCAAGAAACAAATGAGGCGGACGAAGAAGATGAAGCTATAGATGACAAGGTATATCAAGTTTCTTTAGGCTACTTATTTAATGATAGTCTGCATTTTCATGTGGGCTACAAAAAGGCTGATGAAGAAAATGAAACAAAACATACTTTAGGAGCTATGATTCAATATTACTTTGATATGTAAAAGTATTTAAAAAAACAGCAGATAAAAAGCAAGCTCCTAAGGCTTGCTTTTTTATTTGAAATATTTAACAAGTTGATAATTAAGTAAGGTTCTCTGATAAAACTCTTAAAATATTTTTACTCGTAAACTTATCTATAATTCGAGAATTAATTTTTTTCTTTTCTAGCATCTCTATAATTTTGTATAAATCTGATGATTTCCTAATTCCAATAGGAAAATCATTTATCGGTGCTCCATCAATATCTGAACCAAGTGCTATGTGATCCTCCCCACATTTTGATAATAAGTATTTAAATTGATTAAAAAGATCGTCCATAGTTATTAATGTCTTTTGAGCTATAAAGTCATTGTATAAAACTAGACCACATGTTCCACCTTTATTAGAAATAGCTTTAAGCTGCGACACTGTCAGATTTCTTTTATGTCGTCTAAGAAAATAGCTGTTCGAGTGAGTTGCAATGGGTATCAGGTTGGTAGTATTAATTGCATCCCAAAAAGATTCATAGCTAAGATGAGATAAATCTAAAGTAATACTTTTTTTGTCCATCTGTTCAATTAATTTATAACCGTCTTTTTTAAGAGGACCTGATTTACTTGCTCCAAATCCGTACTTATTTTCCTTATTCCAGGTTAAACCTAAAATTCTTAATCCTTTTAGGTAGAAGTAGTCTAAATCAGAAAGGTTTCTAATAGGGTCAGCACCTTCCATTAGAAATAGTAGACCAATTTTATTTCTTTTTTTTAATTTAATATCATTATTACTTTTAACTTTATAGAAAGGAATGTATTTTTTAAATATTTTTTCATATTCTTTCAACTGCAAAATAGCTTCTTCGTATCTTTTCTCTCTTTTCACATGAGAAACAAAAATCGTTGAGAATATTAATTTAAGTCCAGATTTAATAGTTTCATCAAGGGTAATCATGTAGCTTGAATCATCTGTATTAAAAGGCCTTTTGTTTGCTCTAATTGAGTAAGCAATGTCTTGATGACAATCAATAAGGTACCTTTGTTTTTTCATTAGAAAAATATCCAGAAATTTTTAATATAGGGAGTTATCACAAAGAATATTATAAACAATTAAAGTAGAGATTTAAGTGTTTCGCCCATTTCAGCAGGACTAGGAGAAACTTTAATTCCAACTGATTCAAGAACTTGTCTTTTTTCTTCAGCAGATCCAGAGCTTCCAGAAACAATCGCACCAGCATGACCCATTCTTTTACCCTTAGGGGCAGTAGCGCCAGCTATAAATGCTGCTACAGGCTTAGTAAAATTATCTTTAATCCAAAGACCAGCTTCTTGTTCAGCTGTTCCACCAATCTCACCAATCATAATTACGCCATCTGTATCTTTATCTTTCTCAAAAAGTTCAAGCATATCTATAAAAGATGATCCAATAATTGGGTCACCGCCGATACCTACGCAGCTGGATTGACCTATCCCTAACTGAGTTAGTTGCCATACGGCTTCATAGGTAAGAGTTCCACTCTTGGAAATAATACCAATTCTGCCTTCTTTGTGAATGTAGCCAGGCATTATTCCTACTTTAGCTTGACCAGGAGTTATAACGCCCGGACAATTTGGTCCTATAAGTCTTGATGAGGATGAGTCAACAACTTTTTTAACTTTTAACATGTCATTTGTTGGGATTCCTTCAGTTATGCATATTACAAGTTCTATCCCAGCATCAACCGCTTCTAGGATTGCATCAGGAGCAAAAGAAGCAGGTACGAAAATTAAACTAACATTTGCACCTGTTTTTGTTCTAGCCTCATGCACGGAATCAAAAACATTAAATCCTTCAACTTCGGTTCCGCCTTTTCCAGGGGTTACACCACCAACAACATTTGTTCCATATTCTCTACATTGAGTTGCATGAAAGAGCCCTTGGCTGCCTGTAATACCTTGAACGATTAATTTTGTATCATTGTTAACTAGAATACTCATGTCATTAAATAATAGGAAAAAAATATAGCACACAATTTTTATTTATCAATTTTTAATTATAATTTTCTTATTAGATAAAAAAAACATTCATTGTATAATTAAAACGAAATATTTTTTTGGAGAAAAAATTGAAAAAAGTTGCTATTATCGGTGGAAGTGGTTTGTATGATGTTGAAAATCCTTCTGAAGCAGAAGAGCTCAATATAGTTACCCCGTGGGGGCCAACATCTGATTCAATATTAAAAGTAGAACAGGATGGACTCGAAGTCTACTTTTTGTCTAGGCATGGAAGAGGTCATATAATCGGTCCTTCACAAATTAATTTTAGAGCTAATATTTATGCTTTAAAATTTTTGGGAATTGATTGGATTATTTCTGTTAGTGCTGTTGGCAGTCTTAAGGAAGAAATTGAACCCGGAACAATTGTAGTACCAGATCAATTCATAGATTTTACAAAGAATAGGTTTAATACCTTTTTTGACGAAGGTATAGTTGCACATGTTTCTATGGCTAAGCCAATAAGTGAAAGTTTATCATCAAAGATGGTTGATGCTTGTGCTAAGTTAGGATTTCCTTATTCGCAAGGTGGTACATATGTCTGCATTGAAGGTCCACAGTTTTCTTCACTAGCTGAAAGTAATTTTTACAGAAGCTTAGGAGCAGATATTATTGGAATGACAAATATGCCTGAAGCTAAGTTGGCAAGAGAGGCAGAGATGTGTTATTCGACTCTGGCTTTAAGTACAGATTATGATTGTTGGCATAAAGACCACGATTCTGTAACTGTCGATGAGGTAGTTACTACAATGAAAAAAAATGTAAAAAATGCTAGGTTGGTTATATCCGAAGTGCTAAAAAATATACCAGATGAAAAAGATGAATATATTAAAAATGCTCTTCAATCTTCAATAATTAGTTCAATTGATTCAATTAGTGATGAATCAAAAGAAAAACTTTCTGCTATTATTCGAAGGTATTTAATGGCATGAGTATCACAGTTGTTGGATCCTCAGCGTTTGATGATATCGAGACTCCTCGTGGTTCACGAAAGGGTATAGTAGGAGGTTCATGTATATACTTTTCATTAGCTGCAAGCTTTAAGACCAAGTCCAATATAGTTTCAGTCGTTGGAAAAGACTTTCCAAGAAAAACTTTTAAAATTCTGAACGATAGATCTATCTCCACTGACGGCTTAATTGAACAAGAAGGTAAAACATTTAGTTGGGGTGGTAAATATAATAGTTTTTCGGAGGATCCTGTAACAAATTTTACAAACTTAAATGTGTTTGAATCTTTTTCTCCTAGTATTCCAGAATCTTATAAAGAAAGTAACTCAATATTATTTTTAGCAAATATTGATCCAGTTTTGCAAAATAAAGTTGTAAATTTATATCATAGACCAAGAATTATTGGCCTAGATACGATGAATTTCTGGATTCAGTCAAAGAGAAAGAGTCTTATTAAAGTCTTAAAGAGGGTGGACATACTTACGATTAATGAACTGGAACTTAGGCTTCTTGGAAGAAAAAAGTCACTAAATGATTGCCTTAATGTAGTAACTAATGAATTGGGTATAAAATATTTAATTGTTAAAAGAGGTAGTGGCGGATCTTTGTTAGTTACAAAGAAGGCATTTCACTGGATTCCAAGTTATCCATTTTGTGATGTTGTTGATCCAACCGGAGCTGGGGATAGCTATGCAGGAGCCCTTTTTAGCTCTCTTGATAGTAGCGCAACTATAAATACTAAATCTATTATTGAATCAATGGTTTATGCTTCTGCTCTATCATCATTTACAATTGAAAAGTTTGGTGTTGAAAATCTGATAAATTTAAAAAAGAAAGATATCTTAAGAAGAGAAAGGGAATTAAGAAAGATTGCAAGGGTTTAGACTTTTAATTTTATTATTATTTTTCATACCATCCATTACATTGTCAGGTGAATTCAGAAAAAGTTTTATTTCTTGGGGAACAAATTTAGATTTTATAGTTCGATCAGATTTAAAAGAGGAAGATGTCAATTCTATAATAAGAGAAATCCATTTAATACCTAGCTCCTTAGAATTAATCTTTAATTCTAAAAACGCTAACTCTGAATTGCATAAGTTTAACAATTTAAAGTCTGATGAAGAAATGTTTGTTAGCTCAGATTTAATTTATTTATTAGAAGAATCTATTCTTTATAACAAAATTACAGAGGGATATTTTGATCCTACTGCCCAAAACTTTGTTGAAAATAAATATGCAAATGCCAATAAAGAAAATAATGAATGCACAGGCTTTGCTAACTTAGTTATCAATTCCAAGAAAAAATCTCTGATGAAGAAGAAAGAGTGCTTAAGAATTAATTTGGATGGTCTAGCTGAAGGCTATGCAATAAATTTAATGCTTTTAAAATTTAAAGAAAAAGGAATCCGTGACATATTAATAAATTTCGGTGGGAATGTTAGTACTTTGTCTGATAAGACAAAATGGAAAGTTTCTATAAAGAATCCTAATGAAGAGTATTCGATAAACTCAACTTATGATCTAGATAATCTATCAGTATCCACATCTAGCCAATACTCAAAAACAATAAAGTTTAATAATGAGACTTTTTCTCATATATATAACCCAAAGATGAAGCTTCTAAAGCCGATAAAGAATATTTCATTCTCTGTAATTGCCGATAATCCAATTTACGCCGATGCCGTTTCAACAGCTTTACAGGCTATGCCTCTAGAGACCGCCTTGCAATTCTTAAAAAAAGACAATAATATCAGAGCTTTAGTACTAAATACTGATTCTAATAAGAAAACAGAAGTTTTATATAATAATTTCCAATAAAATCTTTACAAAAACTGCTAATTATGTATAGTATAGGGACATTGTGGATGTGCTACATCCATATTATCTATTAAGGAGGAAGTTATGGTAGATTTTAAAAAACTTAGAGTTCTAGTTTTAGTGTTTTTTGCACTATTAATAGTTCCTTTCTCAAATTCTTTTGCTAAAGAAGAAGCCGGTTTAGGCTCATCTTTTTCTTCAGCTTCAACTGATGAAAAAATCAGCATTCTTGCAGAAGAAGTAGAAAGAATGAAAAACCAAGAACTCTTTGGTGGCGAAATTGGTACTACAAGCAAAGGCTTTGGTCCAGCTGCATCTAAAGTTTATAACACTTCAATGGGTCTTGCTATTGGTGGTTATGGAGAAATCTATAACAAAGCTTATTTAGCAGGAGATAACGCAGATAAATCTGATGCTTATCGAGGTGTATTTTATATAGGTTATAAATTTGATGATGAGTGGTCATTAAATACTGAGATCGAATTAGAGCACGTTGACGAATCATACTTAGAATTCGCATACATTGATTACGATCCAGCACAATTTGATGGCAAATTAGGGTTTAGAGCAGGTTTGTTACTATTACCGCTTGGTATTATTAACGAAATGCACGAACCTACAACATATCATGGTGTATTTAGACCATGGGTTGAAAACAAGTTAATTCCAACTACTTCTAGAGAGAACGGTGTTGGTATTTATGGTTCATTAATGGACGGCATGGTCGACTATAAATGGTACTACGTTACTTCTTGGCAACAACCAGGTGCCACTAAGACAGGTGCTGGAATGAGAGACTTTAGAGGTAAGGGTGGTTCAACTGTAAGTAACGAATTCGCAAATGTTGGTAAACTTGTATTTCATCTAAATGAATCAACTGATGTTGGTTTTTCTATCTTTGATGGAGAAATTAACCCTTCAGGAGTAGCTAAAGTAAATGATTCTAACGCTTCAGTTAGAATGCTTACTTCATATATACAAGGTGAATATCATAATTTTGAATATACTGCTTTGTATCATGAAAACAGATTTAGTTCGGTTGGTAGATTAAACAATCAACTAACATCTAGTACTCATAATAAGTTTGGTAAAAAACAAGTGGGTTATTACTACTCTATAGCTAGAGATATTGGTAGTTTCTTTAACACTGATTGGTACGTAGCGCCATTTTACAGATATGAGTATCTAAATTTTCATGATGAAGTTGATGCTTCAGCATTTGAAAATAGTGATTACGAAACACAATATTATACATTTGGTGTAACAGTTAAACCAATTTATAACATTGCGTTAAAATTAGATGTAACAAGATATACAGATAAAGCGAATCTTGGAGATTCAAGAACGCTTAATCTTGGTCTTGGATACATATTCTAGAATCAAACCCTCCTGTGTTTAATTTTAGAAATGCTCACGGCTGCACACCTCTTATATTCATCTCTGCCGGGGACAAGCAGCTTCTACAAAGGTTGCAGCCTGTGAGTATTGACAGAAGAAAAATTAAAAGTAGATATAAATTATGAAGTATTTAATCCTTTTTTTCTTTACACTCTTTTCCTATTCATCAATAGGTGGTGTTTTAATGGATGTGCCGACTGCCCTAAAGTTTCATTTTGGGAAATATGATGTTGCAAAAGAAAAAGTCTTTTTGACTACAACTTCTGTAAAGGAGCTTGAAAAAGTTGCAAGATCCAAATTTGTATCGAAAATATATTCAGTTTATGAGGCAAAATCAAATGGAAGGAGAATGTTTAGTGGCATTCTTGAAACTCATATACTGAGAAGTAGAACGCAAACCTTATTTGTTATATTCGACAACAAGGGAAGGGTAGTTTCTACTCATGTTTTAGCTTTTTATGAACCAGAGGAGTACATTATGTCCCCTAAGTGGTTTGCTCAATTTAAATCAAAAACAATTAATGATAGAATGGAACCAGGAGATGATTTAGCTAAAGTTAGCGGCTCGACGATTTCTTATAATGAAACAGCATCTGCATTAAGAAGAATGGCCACTCTTTATAATTATATTTATAATTAGTTAATCGTTTATACTGTATAAATGAGATTTTTTGTAACAAAAGACTTAAATAAAAATAGCGCCCTAAAGTTAATTATATTCTTTTCATTAATTTTCTTCCTGGGATTGATAGTTACAAACTTTCTTTTTATGTATAAGATTGGATTCACTCCATCTCAAGTAACAAGTTATTATCTAGGAAATCCTGAAATTTTTAGGCAACCAAAAAGCTATGGATCATTAGTTGAGGAAACACATTTCCATCTTTTTGCAATGGGAATAATACTGATGACACTTAATCACTTAATGCTTTTTAGTAAGCTAAAAGATAGTTATAAGATCTGGATAATAATTATCTCTTTTACTGCATGCTTGTTAGACATTGCATCAAGCTGGCTTGTTAGATATGTTTCAAGCCATTTCTCTATAGTAAAAGTTTCTTCTATGATAGTTGAGCAAGTATTCTTAGTACTGCTTATTTATATAATTATTAAATCAATATTTACTAAAGAAAATAACGAGGTGATTTACAAATGAGAAAACAAATATTTTTTACTATACTTTTTTTATCTTTAGGTTTTAATGCTTTTGCAGATTTTAAACCTGTTGAGAAAGAAGTTGTAAAGTTAAGAAAAACTTTATCAAAAAATAAAGTAGTTAATAAAAAAGATTTAGCAAAGTCTTTAATGGTTATAGAATCAAAGGCTAAATTAATAGTTAATGATTTTGCCAGAACTGATATAACGAATGATGTAGGACTTATATATAGTAAATATGTTACTAAAAATGAAGGTCCAACAGCTGAATCAAAGAAAGTCGACTATTGGCTAGAACATATTGTCGAGGATCTTGAAGAATTCAGGAGTCATGGCATAACAGAATAACTTTAAAACACTTTAATTGTTAAATTTATCTGTTAAATTAATTACGATGTTATGGATATCATACATCTAGGTTTGTAACTTTATGAGTGCAGCATTTATATCCTCTTTTACTGTTATTTTCAGAGAATCCTTAGAAGCGGTTCTTATAGTTGCTGCTATTTATGGTTATCTTAATCAAATAGGTGAAGTTTCTGCAAAAAAAATCATAAATTATGCTTGGATTTCAGCCCTTTTTGTCGGTGGGCTTACTTTTATAGGTGCCAACTATCTCTTTACTTTAACTGGAGAACACGCTGAAATTGTTGAAGGAGTCACTAGCATAGTTGCTTCCTTGGTTTTGTTTCAAGTTGGCGTTTGGTTTGTAAGTAAAGCGGAGGCAAAGAAGTGGAAGGAATATATTGAATCAAAAATCAAATGCGCTATCTCGAATAAAGATCTTTATACTCTATTTGCTGTTGTTTTTTTTGCTGTTTATAGAGAAGTCTTTGAAACAATACTTTTTTATGAAGCTCTTTTACTGCAATTTGACTCGGAAAGCATTTCGCTTGGATTCATAGCCGGAGTCTTTGTTGTTTCTATTATTTCATACTTAATACTTAAAATGTCAGTAACCTTTAATCTAAGATACTACTTTTTGGGGACTAGCGCTATGCTATTCTTGCTTTCAATTTCCTTTATGGGATATGGAATCACTGAGCTTCAAGAGGTTGGTATATTTGACACAACACTTGTTTCATTTCCAAAATTTACTTTATTAGGAATCTATCCAACTCTTGAGACACTTGTTCCACAGCTTGTTCTTATTATTCTTTTGAGTTGGTCAGTTTATAATGCTTTCTTCAAAGAAGATAATGCATAAAGTGTTTATTCTTTAATCTCTTCTTTTGTATTAAGAGCGTTAAGATATAGATTTTTAAGATTAGAAAGAGTTTCAGACATTATTTTTTCTTCTTCATCATTTAAATTATTCTTTGTTTTTTCTTTTAGAACATCAAGCATGTCTATTAGATCTTTTGCACGATTTAAATCAATAGAAACCTTGCCAGTTGCGGGATCAGGCGAAAGACCTAAATGTATTGTCGCGTTTACTGCATATGAAAGAACTATATTAGAAAAGTTCATTAAAAATTTATCTTCAGACATTAATATCCTCCAAATCTAGCTACTACTTAATAAGTATATTATATTTTAATTAAAATATATCTAAAAGTTTTTCTGCAATTTCTTCAAAAGCCTTGCTGGATGGAGAATCTGGATTACTGAATACAATAGGCTCTCCATTGTCACCGCCTTTACGTATTTCAGGGTCAATTGGAATCTCCCCTAGAAAAGGAACATCAAATTTTTCAGCCATCTCTTTCCCGCCACCTCTTCCAAATATATCTATTATTTGATCTCCATTCTGGAGGTAGCTCATATTCTCTATAACACCAAGTACAGGAACATTTAATTTTTTGAACATTTGAATCCCTCTTTTAACATCAAGAAGAGCAACATCTTGAGGAGTAGTTACGATAATTCCTCCATTTAATGGAACTGTCTGGATTAGAGATAGATGAGCGTCACCAGTTCCAGGAGGTAAATCGACAACAAGATTGTCAACACCTTCCCATTCAACATCCTCTATAAATTGTTTAATTGCCCCATGTACCATTGGGCCTCTCCAAATTACAGTGTCTTCATCACTTAATAGGAATCCAATTGACATCATTTTGATATTAAATTTCTCAATTGGAAGTATCTTTTCATCTTTAGTAGCCATTGGTTTGGTGTCTATACCACACATCATTGGTACACTTGGACCCCAAATATCAGCATCCATTAATCCAAAATTTTTAATTTTCTTAGAGAAAGCTAATGCTAAATTAATTGCTACAGTTGATTTTCCAACACCACCTTTTCCACTGGCAATAGCAATATACTTGGAAATATTAGGTAATTTTGGATTTGGTTCACTATCTGGTGAATTTGCTGGTTGTTGAACTTGAGAACTTTTGTTTTGATATGCAGAAAACTGAAGCTCAGGATAATCTAAGCCTTCTCTTGAAAAGGCGTTATTAATTCCAATAGTAATTTTTTGTGCTAGTTCTTGGTCCTCTTTAGGTAACTCTAGTAGAATTTTAACTTTATCATCTTCAGTAACTATATCTTTTACAATTCCAAAAGAGATAATATCCCTAGTGAAGCCAGGATAGGCAACTTCCTTTAAAAGTGTAGATAAGAACTCTTTAGATTCCATTAATTACATACCTAGTTTATTTTTTGCTTCATCTGACATCATATTAGGGTTCCAAGGAGGGTCCCAAATAATTTCAACAATTACAGTTTTGGCTCCTAATGCATATAAAACATTCTCGACTTGACGAGTTATAGCTGAACCCATAGAACAACCAGGTGTTGTTAGAGACATTTTGATGTTTATATTGTTATCAGCAGTCTCCACATTATAGATTAGTCCTAAATCGACAATACTAACCGGTAGCTCGGGATCCATAACGTTTTTGAGTGCATCAAGAACTTTTTCATCAGTAAAAACAAAGTCTGATTCTGCATTATCTTCTTTCTTAAAAGAAGTAAGCTTAACTTCAGCATTATTCTGATTTTCGCTAGGTGAATTAATATTCTTTTTAAAAACGATTTTTTTCATTTAAATTTATTATACACAAAAAAAAATTTCTTTCATTTAATTGGAAAAATTTGACAGTTTATGGAAGATTCAATAAGCTAAAAATCAGATGCGAAGAGAAACGAGAACTATACAAGTGGGTGATGTAAAAATTGGATCAGGAAATCCAATACCTGTTCAAACGATGACAAAGACTGATACCCGAGATATTAAGGCTACTGTTGATCAGATTAACTCGGTAGAGGCTGAAGGATGTCAGATAGTAAGATGTGCTGTTCCTGATATGGAGGCTGCCGAAGCTTTGAAGCCAATTATTAAGGGCACTAATATACCTATAGTTGCTGATATACATTTTGATTATAGATTGGCATTAGAAGCTATAAAGTCAGGAATACACTGCCTAAGAATTAATCCAGGGAACATTGGTAGCAAAAGAAGAATAGAGGAAGTTGTCAAGAGTCTAAAGATAGCTGGTATCCCAGTTAGGATAGGCGTTAATTCTGGTTCATTAGAAAAGGATTTATTAAAAAAGTATGGTTCACCAACATCTGATGCTTTAGTTGAAAGTGCAATAAGACATATTGAAATTTTAGACAGTTTAAATTTTCACGATATTAAAATTTCTGTAAAATCTTCAAATGTTAAAATTATGCAAGATGCATATCGAATGTTAGGTAAAAAAACTGATTATCCACTTCATCTTGGAGTTACTGAAGCAGGAACTTATGCAATTGGTTCAGTGAAATCGGCAATTGGAATTGGAAGTCTCATCTCAGAGGGCTTAGGGGATACTATTAGAGTCTCATTAACTGATGATCCTATAAAGGAAGTAAAATTAGGTCATGATATTTTGAAAGCTTTGGGTCATTTTAAAAATGGTATAGAGCTTATTTCATGCCCTGGATGTGGAAGGCTTGAGATAGATCTACATTCTTTAGTTGCGGAGGTAGAAAGAAGAGTTGCAAAAATGAAACTAAAACGAACTTTAAAGATTTCTGTCCTTGGATGTATAGTTAATGGGCCAGGTGAGGCACAAGGATCAGATTTGGGTATAGCAGGCGGTGATGGAAAAGGCCTTGTATATAAGGGCGGAAAATTATATAAATCATGTAAAGAGAGCGAATTGGTAGATATACTTATTGAGGAGATTGAAAATCTTAATTGATTTAAAATATAAAATTGAAATTATCTAATTATTTAATAGCCACACTTAAAGAGGCTCCCTCGGATGCGGAGACAAAAAGTCACCAATTAATGGTTAGAGCTGGCATGATACGAAAAATTGCCGCAGGGGTATACAACTTTCTTCCTACCGGTCTTCGTGTTTTTCGTAAAGTAGAAAATATTATAAGGGATGAAATGAATAAGGCTGGAGCGATTGAGGTTATGATGCCGTTTGTTACACCTGCAGATTTATGGGAAAAAAGTGGTAGGTGGGATATTTATGGAAAAGAATTATTAAGATTTAAGGATAGAGCGGATAGAGATTTTTGCTTGGGTCCAACACATGAAGAAGTAGTAACTGATATGGTTGATAGAGAAGTAAAATCTTATAAGAATTTGCCAATAACAATATACCAAATACAACCAAAATTTAGAGATGAAATAAGGCCTAGGTTTGGTGTAATGAGGGCCCGAGAATTCACAATGAAAGATGCTTATAGTTTTGATGTTAATGAGTTAGAGGCTGAAAAATCTTATATAAAAATGTTTAATGCGTATAAAAGAATCTTTGAAAGATGTGGACTTACATTTAAAGCTGTTGAAGCTGATTCTGGTAATATTGGTGGAAGTTTTTCGCATGAATTTATGGTTTTAGCTGAAACAGGGGAAGATCTAGTATTAAGTTGTAATACTTGTGAATTTGCGGCAAATGTTGAGACTACAGGTATTAAGGATGTCTCTATTGCAAGAAATGATAAAGATTTTGAACCCTTAGCTGAGGTTAGCACTCCAAAGATGACCTCTGTTGAAGAGGTTTCAAGTTTTATGAATGTAAGTTCAGAAGATATAGTTAAAACCTTGTTTCTTGAATCAGACGAAGAATTAATAGCAGTTTTAGTTCGTGGTGATCACGAACTAAGTTTAACAAAATTAAAGAAATTTTTAGGATCTGATTTTTTAGATCTAGCAGATAATAAAGTTCTAAAAGAGAACAATATTGTTAAAGGATTTTGTGGCCCTATAGGAGTAAATTTTAAAATATATTCAGACAATTCTATTAAAGATTTAACTAATTTTATTACAGGGGCGAACAAAGATGATTATCATTGCCAAGGTGTGAATTATGATAGAGATTTCTTGGTCGAGAGTTTCGGGGACTTTAGAGAAGCTTTTGACGGGGATTCATGTCCTATAGAAGGCTGCACTGGTAGTCTAGAGTCCACCCGAGGAATCGAAGTGGGACATGTTTTTAAACTTGGAACAAAATATAGTGAGAGTATGAACGCTAAATTTACTAATCAAGACGGGAAAGAGAAGAATTATTATATGGGTTGTTATGGAATAGGGGTAGGAAGAGTTGTTGCTGCTGCTGTAGAGCAGAATAATGATGAGAATGGTATCAAGTTCCCTACAGCCCTTGCTCCTTTTCAGGTTGTAATAATACCCACTGAAAAAACAAAAGGACCAGCTTTATCAAAAGCAGAAGAAATTTATGATTACTTAACTAACTCTAGTTTTGAAGTTGCTTTAGATGATAGACAAGAAAGCCCTGGTGTTAAATTTAAAGATTCTGAGCTTATAGGTATTCCTTTTCAGATACGCATAGGACCAAAGTCTCTTGCAAAAGGGGTAGTAGAATTAAAAAATAGGCTAACTGGAGATATTCTGGAATTTGATCAAAATGACTATGATGGGATTAGAGAAAAATTAAATGAATTATTCTGATAAAATTATATTGGCTTTAGATAACGAAAATATCGAAGATAATATTTCTCTGATTAAAGAGCTTGTTCCACCAATTAATATTTTAAAAATTGGTCCAATATCTTTTCTGCCTAATGGAAGAGACCTTGTCGAGGCTATAAAAAAGACAGATGCTTCTGTAATGTTTGATTTTAAGTTTTTTGATATTCCAAACACAATTACAGAATCTTTAAGATTTCTTTTTGATTTGAATACAAAAATTTTTACAATACATTGCCTTTCTGGACCTAAAGCAATCTCTGCTGTTGTTAAGAAAATAGACGAGCTTCATTCGGAAATTATAAATAGTTTAGATACAAAGCAGAATATAATTAAGCCGGAAGTTTTTGGTGTCACAATACTTACAAGTTTTGATAATAATGAATTAGCATCGATTGGATTAACAGGGAGTATCCAAGATAATGTATTGAGATTAGTTGAAAATTCAGTAAAAGCGGGAATAGACGGAATAGTGTGTTCTGGGGAGGAAGTTGAGGTTATTAGAAAAAACTTTGGCGATAAAGTTAAGATTTTAGTACCTGGCGTTAGGCTTAATTCCTCCGATGATGATCAAAAAAGAGTGGTTACACCAAGAGAAGCTTTTTCTTTAGGTGCTGATTATATAGTATTAGGAAGAACTTTAACCTCTTATGAAAATAAAGTAGAGAGATATGATAAAATAATAAAATCTTTAGCTTAGGTGGTGATTTATGGGATTAAATACAAACTATATAGGACACAAAACAGCAACATCTTCTCAAGTAATTAGTGAAGAAGAAGTCGCACTATATCTCCAGTCAATTGGTTCGTCTAATCCGTATTACAAGGAAAATAAAGTAGCACCAAGTATATTTAATGTTGTTCAAGAGATTGGATTGGTAGAAAGCATTTGGAAAATGAATGATTTATATGAATCTGCAGAAGAGATGGAAAGATGCGTTTTAATGTTGGTGCATGGTGAGCAAACAATGAATTTTTCTAGACTTCTTAATATAGGAGAAACGATAAATTCATATGCATTAATCGAGAATATTCAGCAAAAAGGGTTAAATAATATATTAAAGCTTAAAGTTGTTCACTTAGATTCAGACAACAAAGAAGTCGGAGATTCTTCATGGACTTTGTTTATTAGAGCTTCAGAATCTGAAATCGCAAAAGCTAAAGAATTAAGTAAGAATAAACCTCCTAAACCCAAAAAAGAACCTAGAGCCCCTGAGCCTGAACCAAATTATGTTCTTAAATCAGAATTTCATATTCAAGACGGTATCACTTATAAGTACGCTGAGGCATCTAAAGATCAAAATCCAATTCATATAGATGATGAAACCGCAAAAAAAGCTGGTCTCAAGGGAATAATTGTTCATGGTCTATGTACCATGGCAATGACAATGGATAATATAATTGATAAACATTTAGATTCTAATCCAGAAAAGATAGCATCTATTACTCTTAGATTCTCTAGCCCTGTATGGCCCGGAGATCTTTTAACTGTTAAAGGTTGGAATAAAGATGATTTAAAATCATTAAATTTTGAAGTTGAAAACCAGTCAGAAGTTAAAGTAATTAAAAGTGGAAAAATATCCCTTAGAGATTAGCTACATTTTTATTTTTTAAATGTGACTTAATTATTCGTTCAATTTCAATTTTTGCATTTTGTATTCCAAAGTTATTGATAGATGAGACACATGGTTGCTGATATTTAGTTTCTATATACTTTAATGTTTCTTCTGGAATTAAGTCAGCTTTATTAAAAATAATTATTCTTTTGTGATCAATAAGCTTTGTTTTAACCAAGGTATCTTCGACAGAAATAATTTTTTCTTCAAAGTTTGCTTCAGAGCAGTCTACAATTTGAATCAATAAATCGGATTGCCTAATTTCTTCTAATGTTGCTCTAAATGATGATAATAAATCTTCTGGTAGGTCTGTTATGAATCCTACTGTATCACTTAAAAGAATTTCTAAATCATCTGAAATATATGTACGCCTAGTTGTTGGATTAAGAGTAGAAAACGGTTTTGTACTTTCAATTACGTTTGATTTTGTAAGTTTATTGAAAAATGTAGACTTACCTGCACATGTATAGCCAATAAGGGTCGCTGAGAAGAGAGCATTCTTATCCCTTTTCGACCTATTCTGATTTCTTCTTTCACCTAGTAAGGTGATCTGTTTTTCAAGAAGGCTAATTCTTTTTCTAAGGTACCTTCTCCTTTGCTCAATTTTCTTTTCACCGGGACCTTTTGTGCTTATACCACCACCGATTTGTGAATATTTCTTTCCAGTACCCGCAAGCCTTGGTAGTTCATATTTTAATTTTGCAAGTTCGATTTGTATGTGTGCTTCTTTTGATTGTGCATTTTTCCTAAAAATCTCAAGAATTAATTCGGTCTTATCTGATACTTTCATGTAAGTTAGTTTTGATATTTCTTTTGATTGGAAAGGTAATAGCTCTTTATTGAAAATAATTTTGCTTGCACCGAGATATTCGGCCTCTAAAAGAATATCAGAAAGAAAACCTTTACCAACCAAAGTTTTTGAATCATGTTGTTTTTTTATTTGATAATTTGAACCTACTACATCTAAATCAATAGATTGAGCTAGTTCGCGTAATTCGTCCATCGAACTTTCAATTTCCTTTTTATTAGATATGGATGCTCCAATTAAAAAAACTTTTTCTTTTGACTTATTTTGTCTTAAGACTTTTTTCTTTATATTTTTTGATGGTTTGAAATTCCATGAAGAGTCCTCATTCAGAATATTAATATCTTTATAATTATTAATGTTCCAATAATTTCCTGAGTTTTTTTCATCGTTTTTATAGCAAATTGAAAATAAATTATAATCAATATTTTTTCTTCTAATTAATAAGTAATTTAAGAATTTTGAGTTAATTAGGGAAACTTTTTCGTTTTTTTGAAAGTCGTTTTTTCTATTAGAAATTGTTATTAACCTTTTAGAATTTTCAATTCTTTTATCCCTAAATTTTAGTACTGTATAATCCTCAACCTCCCAGATCTCACCAATAAAAATAAGGTCAACTTTTCCTCTGTGATTTATAACTAGATTTATATTTTTATTAATAATATTATGAACTTCTGTTAAGTAGGCTAGGAAGTCTTTTGAGATAATAAAGTCGGTATTAATTTTCTTTCTAAATAGACTTAGAAGTTGTTTTTTCTCTAATGATTTTAAATTTGTGATATTCCCATATAAAGATGCTATTTTTATACCTCTTTTACTCTAAGTTTGAATCCAAATCTGTTCTCTTCTTTCCTTTCGTCGCTATACTTAATAGCTGAAACTTCCTTTTTTTCCTCTTCATCAACCATTTCCTCCGCTATAGCAATTCTTTTTTCACCGTTTATTTCAATTTCAGCATAATTATTAACCAAAAGATTATTGTACCATTTAGAGTTTTTATTCCTTCTAGTAATAAAATAAAAGCCATCTTTTAGGACAACCTTAAGCTTTGTAGTGACTAGAATGTTCGATTCTTTACTAATTGTTGATACTTTAGTTATGAAGGATGCTGAAGACTTTGTATCTAAAATCATGTAATACTTATTAGATTAACATAAACGCTTTTTATTAAAATGAGTAAATTGGTAAGCTTTTTCAATTATTTAAATAAAGAATTCAAAAATAAGAATTTTGATGTCCTGGTTCTTGATCCTGTAACTCTAGAGCTTTTAGTAGGAATTAAATCCACCTTAAATGCTATTTTTGTTAAATCCAGCGCTAAAGGTATCTTGTTTTATAATCGAGATGATGAATGTGTTGTCTTAGGGTGCACTTCTCTTGAGACCAAAAATAAATTTAAGCAGCTTTTAATCTTAACTATAGATGAACAGGATGGTTCAATCTTTGATAATACGAAAAATAGAATGGACAAATCTACAATTATTGAAACTTTACAGTCTTGGTTAATAAAGGACATAGCTTAAACTAATAAGACCAATTAAAAAAACAATAAAACCGAAAACTCCTAAAACGTACGGAAGTGCTTCTAGTTCGTTTGGCTCAAGCTTGTACTTCTCTAAAAGCTCTTTAGCTTGTGGAGGTAATTTCTCAATAATTAAGTCTTTAATTATGCTCATATGAAATGTTAGTATATATAAATATTACAGGTAATTAAAGAGTGATGATAAATGATTAAATTTGAGCAACCAATGTTTAGACCACCAAGCGAGGCGAACAGCCTACTTGTTCAAGCAACCATTGGATGCTCTCATAATTCTTGCACTTATTGCGCAATGTATAGAGAATCAAATCAGAAATTTAGAATAAGAACAGAAAAAGAAATTTTTCAAATCATTAATGAAAACTCTAGTCCAACATATAAAAAAGCTTTTATAGCTGATGGTAATGCGCTGTATATGCCAACTAAATTATTATTAAAGACTATAGGAAAGATCTATAAGTCTAATTCAAACATTAGTAAGGTTTCAATTTATGGAAATGTAGGAGATATATTAAGAAAAAAACCTGAAGAATTGAAGGAGCTGGCATTATCTGGATTAAATATGGTTTATATTGGTTTTGAAAGTGGAGATGATATTACTTTAAAAAGAATTAAAAAGGGTGCTAACAAGGAAAAAACAATTGATGCAATGAGAAAGTTAAAAGAAGCGGGTATTAAAGTTTCTGGAATGGTTTTGTTGGGCGTTGGGGGAAAAGAAAGAAGCTTTGTTCATGCATATGAGACAGCTGACATGTTATCACAAGGAGACCCAGATTATGTTGGCCTATTGTCATTGCAGGTGAGGCCGGGGGCACCTATTTATAAATCATGGGAAAGAGGAGATTTTGAATTACCAGATAAGTTTCAAATATTAAAAGAACTAGAAATTATTGCAGAAAATACAAATCTAACTAATGGACATTTCTTTTCGAACCATATTTCTAATTATCTTCCAATTAAAGCTATTTATCCAAGAGATAAAGATGTTACTGTTAAGAAAATAAAAGATATTATTTCAAAAAAATCTGAACATAAGCTCAGATCCGAATACTATAGGGATGTTATAAATCAGTATTAGGGAGTTATTAAAATGAGAATCGGAATTACGACACCAATAAGAGGATGTAGTGTAAAAGAACTGAGACAGCTTGCCCTTAAGGCAGAGCAAGCAGGATTTTATGGAATATTTTCTCCCGAGGTTCCAATTTATAGCGCAATTGGAAACGCGCAAGTTATGGCTGAAGCTACTAAATCAATAAAGGTTGGGACATGGGTGACAAATATATATATGAGAGAGCCCATTATGTGTGCTGCTGAAGCTTTAACGGTACAAGAAATATCGGAAGGTAGGATGATACTTGGATTAGGTAATTCGCATAAGCCAGTAAATGATATCTTTGGTATCGATATGGGTGATCAATATGAGGCAATGAAAGACTATGCAACAAAAGTAAGATCATATGCAGATGGCTCTTCCGAGCAGTTATTGATAAAAAGAGATATACCTGTTTTTGATATTCATATCACAGGATTAACGGAGAGAACCGCTGGATTGGCAGGAGAACTTGCAGATGGAATTATGCCTTATCTTGCTAACTTGGATCATTTAAAAAAGCTTTATTCTGCCGCTAAAGGTAAGGCTGGAGATAAGAAATTCGAGTTCACCTCGGGAATTCCTGTATTTTTATCAGATAATGTGGATGAAGCATTAAATGCTGCAAGGTTGGGAGTTGGTAGACAAGCCCTAAGGCCCTCATATAAAAGAGTTCTAACAAATAGTGGATTTGGGGATGTTGTTGAGAAGCTTGAGTCAGGAACTCCTCCAGAAGAGGCAATTTCTGATCAACTTCTTAATGAGTTGTCGCTTTTCGGCAAACCCTCAGATTGCAGAGAACAACTTGAAAATCAATTTAAAAATGGAAGCACTCTACCAATTTTAACTCCATTTCCAGTTGGGAATCAGTCTCCACTGGAAATGATGGATGAATTAATTAAATTATTAGATTAAAATTAATAAAGTAAATTTTTTTTAAAGGAGATTAGAAATGAAGGTAGGAGTTACAACACCTGTATGGGGATGCTCAATAGAAAACTTGATAGGAATTGCAAAATTAGCAGAGGATTCACCTGTAGATGCTTTATTTTCGCCTGAGGTTCCACCTTATAGTGCACTATCAAATGCGCAAATTTTTGCCGAATATACAAAAGAGACTAAGGTTGGCACATGGATAGCTAATATATATTTAAGACATCCTGTAATGTGTGCCGCAGAATCAATGAATATTCAAGAACTCACTAGTGGAAGATTGATTCTTGGTTTAGGAGTTTCACATAAACCCGTAAACGCAAGATTAGGAATTGACATGGGTGATCCAATAGAGTCAATGAGAAATTATGTAAATTCTGTAAGATCATATATAGATGGATCTTCAGACCAGATAAGTTTAAAGAGAAAAGTTGAACCTGTTCCTATTTTTATTGCTGGTTTGACAGAGAAGACAGCTGAGCTAGCTGGAGAAGTAGCTGATGGATTAATGCCTTATTTGGCAAGCGCAGATCATTTAAAAGTTTTAAAGAGTTCAGTCGATAAAGGTCGTTCCTCTTCAAGCTTATCTTCAGATTTCACTATGACAACAGGACTCCCTTCGTTTATATCTGATGATATAGAGCTCGCGACTCAAAGTGCAATTAAGGGATTATCTGGGTATGCAAGACTGCCTTTTTATCAGAGGGTTTTAAAGCTAAGTGGATATGAAGAGGTGGTTAAAAACATCGAAGATGGAATGAATCCTGCTGAGGCATTAACCCCAGAGCTAGTTGGCGATTTAGCTTTAGTTGGGCCAGTTTCTAAATGTAAAGAAACACTGGCAAAATTTGTTAGTGCTGGAGCTGACATGCCAATTATAACTCCAAACCCTGTTGGGAAACAAAGTCCATTAGAGGTAATGGAGAAGATTATTGAAGTAGTTAAATAGGCTTTGAATTTTAGACTATTTTTACTAAATTTTTTTTAATTAAATGTTATCCTTAAGGACTTATGGCTGAATATACAACTTTAACCAAAAAGATTGAGTTTTCTTCTTCACATCGTTATTGGAGAGAGGATTGGTCTGAGGCGAAAAATTTAAGAGTTTTTGGAAAGTGTACTAGTAAGTATGGCCATGGTCACAATTATGTTCTAGAAACAACAGTTGAGGGCCCTGTTGATTCTGATACAGGAATGATTATAAATATATATAGATTAAAGCCAATTCTAAAAGAAACATTAAAAGAGTTTGATCATAAGTTTCTTAATTTAGATACAGATTATTTTGATGATTTAATTCCAACAACAGAAAATTTTGCCAGGATTTTGTATGAATGTATTTCTGAAAAGCTATCTAAAGAAGAATGCAATCTGCAAAAAGTTAGGCTTTATGAAACAAAAGATTTATTTGTGGATTATTGGAAAGAGGAAAATGAAGGATAATTGTACTTTAACAAAAATATACACTTTTAGTGCAGCACATAGGCTGCATAATGAAAAGTTTTCAAAAACTGAAAATAAAGAGATTTTCGGAAAATGTAATAACCCAAACGGACACGGTCACGATTATTCTTTGGAGCTTACAATTTCTGGCGATGTGGATACTGAAACTGGAATGATTATCGATATAGTTAAGTTAGACGATATTATTGGTACTGTGATTGAGGAGCTTGACCATAAAAGATTAGATATTGAAGTAGAATATTTTACTGAGGTTAGAGCTTCGGGAGAAAATATTGCAAAATATTTATGGGAAAAAATTGTTGTATTAATTCCAAAACCAGCTTATCTATACCATATTAGACTTTGGGAGACCTCAGAGAATTTTTTTGATTATAAGGATGTGATATGAAAAACAATATTTTTTTAACTTGGGATGATGTAATTGCAAGGATTGAATACATTAAGAAAAAACATAAGATAAACAACAAAACTAAGATATTTGGAGTTCCTAAAAATGGAATGATATTGGCTGGTTTTTTTAATGCAATCAATGTGCCTATCGCAGATGATGCTGATATTATATTGGACGATATTATTGATTCTGGTTTAACAAAAAAGAAATATAAGAAACTATTTCCAAAAAAGAAATTCATTACTCTATTTGAGAAAGATTCTAAAGTTGACTGGGTAAACTTTCCTTTTGAAAAACCAATCGATGAGGATAGAAGAGATACTGTCGTCAGGCTTTTGCAGTTAATTGGAGAAGATCCAACTAGAGAAGGTTTGCTTGATACACCAAAGAGATATTTGGCTGCTTTTGATGAGTTTTTAAACCCTCCTAAGTTTGCTATGACTACATTTGATGCTGAAAAAACTGATGAAATGATTGTTCAACTAGATATACCGTTTTATTCATTTTGTGAACATCATTTACTCCCTTTTTTCGGTAAGGGCTATATAGCTTATATTCCGGATAAAAAGATTGTTGGTTTAAGTAAGCTGGCAAGGACGCTAGAAACTTTTTCAAGAAATCTTCAAAATCAGGAGAGAATAACAAACCAAGTAGCTGATTATCTACAAGATAATCTTAGGGCAAAGGGAGTCGCAGTAGTTCTTAAGGCAAGACATTTATGCATGGAAATGAGAGGGGTTAAAACATCTGATACTAATACTGTGACCAGTAAGCTTCTTGGCTACTTTAGAACTGACGAAAGAACTAGAGCTGAATTCTTAAACTTGATTGGAAACCATAGAAATTAAATATGAAAAGCAAAGTTGTTGTTATTAGTGGTGGGACAAGTGGAATAGGAAAAAGATTGGTCTCAATGTTTTTAAATGCAGGAGATAAAGTTGTTACTTTTTCAAGAAAAAAATCAAACATTAATTTATTGAAGAATGAACTTTCTGAATATAAAGATAGCCTTATTTGTTATCAAGGAGATGTAAGTTCAATTAAGGATATAAATTTAATTTCTAAGGAAATTAGTAAAAAATTTAAAAAAGTCGATTTCTTGATTAACAATTCCGGAACAAATGTATTAAGTCCAATAAAGAAAATTAAGATTAAAGACTGGCAAAGAATTATCGATGTGAACTTAACTGGTGTTTTTTATCTTACACAAACAATGTTGCCGTTGTTGAGAAATAAATCTGTAATTTTAAATATGGGATCATTAGCTTCTAGGAATGGTTTTCCAAATTGGGGAGCTTATTGTGCCTCAAAATTTGGGTTAAAAGGATTCACAGAGGCTCTTAGAGAAGAAGTTAGACCAAAGGGAATTAGAGTTGTCCATGCAGAGATAGGTGCAACTGATACATCAATCTGGGATAATCTTGATGGTAAATGGGATAGGTCAGGAATGATGCAGGATACAGAGGTTGCCAATATTTTATTTAATTCTATTACTGAAGCTAGATCAGTAAACGTAGATGAGATATTTCTTATGCCACCTAATGGTGTACTTTAAATCAGGTATTCTAATAGTTGTGAAAGAACAAACAGACAGTATTGATAATGAATTGCTCAACTTACTTCAGTCAGAATTTCCTATTTCTGAAGACCCTTTTTACAGCTTAGGAAAGAAGTTAAATATTGCTGAGTCTGAAGTAATTAGCAGAATCCAAAATCTTAAAAACATAAACTACATAAGACAAATTAGTGCAATTTTTGATACCAGAAGTATGAAGTATAAGTCAACCCTAGTTGCAATGGCATATGAAGATACAAACGTAGATGGTGCTGCTGAAATAATAAATGAGCACCCTGGGGTTACTCATAATTATAAAAGAAATCACTTTTATAACCTATGGTTTACTTTAGCAGTCCCACCTAATAGTAAAATTGGCTTAGAAAATACTGTAGATATATTAAGCAAGCTTTCAAATGCAAAATCTACAAGAATATTACCTACTCTTAAATTATTTAAGATTGGTGTTAAGTTGGATATGACCGGAAAAGATCCTCTATCCTCAACAGACGAAAAATTTTATGGTGAAGAAAATATTTCTAAGGATTATGATCTTTCAGACGTGGATGTAAAAATCATCAAAGAGGTTCAAGAGGATTTTCCATTAGTATCAAATCCATATGCGCAATTGGCGTCAAAAGCCGGAGTTCAAGTTGAAGATCTTATTAAGTGTTTAAATAATTTAAGAGAAAAAGGGGTCATGAGACGCGTAGCAGCTATTTTGCACCATAGAAAAGCAGGCTTTAAGGCTAATGCCATGGGAGTATGGAAAGTTCCTTTGGATAAAATTGAGGAAATTGCACCAATGATGTCGAGCTTGAAATCTGTAAGCCATTGCTATAGACGTCCTACATATCCTGACTGGCCTTATTCATTATTTACAATGATTCATGGAAAAACCGCAAAGGATTGCGAATCAATTATTAAGTCTTTGTCTGATATGTCGGGCATAAAGGAGTATGATTCTCTATATAGCTCTAAAGAATATAAGAAAACTAGGTTAAAATACTTCACAACTGAACAAGAGGCATGGGAAAATATGCAGTTAAAGGAATTTGGAAATGTTATCAGTTCTAACAATTAATCATAATAATTCTGATATATCTTTTTTAGAAAGTTTTTCTTTTAATAAAGATTCCATACCAGAGGCTTTAGAACAGTTGAAGTCTATTAATGGTGTTGAAGAGTGCTTTATTCTTTCTACCTGTAATAGAGTAGAGATATACGTTTCAAGTAAAAATAGTAATATTGACTCGGAAATAATTAAGTTTATTTTAAATTTTCATAAGGTCCCTATCTGTAAAAAGGCCCCTACAACTTATCAGTTTATGTATGGAAAGGATGCTGCATACCATTTAATTAAAGTCGCTTCAGGGTCTGATTCGATGTTGCTTGGTGAACCACAAATAATTAATCAGATTAGAGAAAGTTATAAAATTGCAAGCTCCGTTCAAGCTATTGGAAAGTCACTTCATAAACTAATTCAAGTTTCTTTATTTGCAGCTAAGAAAGTTAGATCAGAAACTTCATTGGGAAGCAGGGTTGATTCTATCGGCTCACTTGTTGCAAAGCTTAGTAAGAAATTATTTGAGGATTTATTCGACAGAAGTGCTTTGGTCATTGGTACAGGTGAAATTAGTCAGATTCTTATTTCAAATCTTAGAAGTGAGGGTGTATCCGAAATCTTTATTGCTAGTAGAGATATAAAAAATGCAATAACTTTTGCAGATAAAAATAATTGCAAACCTATACCAATAGAGGAAATTAATGATTATTTAAAAACAACCGATATAGTATTTTCATCAACTGGATCATCAGATTTTATTATAAAAAAGGATGATATCGAAATTGCACAGGAAGACCGTAAAGATTCTATAATTTTTTTAGTCGATATAGCAGTTCCGAGAGATATTGATCCTAGAGTAGGGGATATTGATTCCTGTTATTTGTATAATTTAGATGATTTAAAATCTATTATTGATAATGATTTTTCTGAGAACAACAAGAACTTAGAAGAAGCCTCTGTAATAATTCAAAGTTCGTTAGATAGTTATACTCACTGGGAAAACTCGGATAATGTTAAAGATATAATAACTAAGATGAGAAGTGCAGTTGAAGATATTGTTCAAAAAGAGATAAATGAAACAACATCTGATAGTTTGGATAAAAAGTTAATTGCTAAGCGAATTAGTAATAAAATACTCCATATGCCAACACAAAATATTAAGGATGAGGCAAATCTCGAAAATAATTTATACCTATCTGTCTTATCTGAGATTTTTGGCTTAGACAAGGATTTAGACGAATCAAATTTATATAAAATCGAAAATGAAAAAGCTTTTAAGAATAGGAACCAGAAATAGTAAGTTAGCTTTATGGCAAGCTAACCATATTAAAGACTTTCTTTTGAGTCATTTTAATGATTTAGAAATCGTTCTAAAAGAAATTGTTACAACCGGAGATACTAATAGTACTGAAAATATCAGTGAACTTAATGGGAAGAATTCTTTCGTAAAGGAAATTGAAGATTCCTTACTAATAAATGAAATTGATGTCGCTGTTCATAGCTTTAAAGATATGCCAGTAGATATTCCAGAGGGATTAGAAATTATTGCAACCTCTAATAGGGAAGACCCGAGAGATGTGTTAATTTCTAGCAATCACAAAAAAATATCTGAAATAAATCCACTGTCTTTAATAGGAACTGGTAGCGCTAGAAGGACAGAGCAGCTCAATCTTATTAGGAAAGATTTAGAGATTATACCAATAAGAGGGAATGTTGATACTAGAGTCAAAAAGGTTTTGAATGGCGATATTGATGGAGTTGTACTAGCTAATGCAGGAATTAAAAGATTAGGCTTAGATAGCTACGTTTCAGAAATTTTTCCTGTTGATGTTATAGTCCCATCTCCTCTGCAAGGTTTTCTAGCAATTGAAGCACGAGAGGATTCTGATTTTATTAAATTATTTGAGAGTTTTTCTTCAGAAGAAAGCGTACTTATTTCTAATTACGAAAGACAGTTTTTAAAAGATTTAAATCTAGGTTGTGAATATCCTGCAGGATTTTGCATGCAGGCTGAAAAAAATAAATTTACATTTAATTATTTTTTAAAAGGATCTGAGAACGAAATAAAGAGAAAAGAGATTTTTGATTATTCTGATTTATCAAAACAATATTCAAAAATGATAGATAAACTTCGACCTATTATTTGACTTAAATAAAAATTTAAATATTATAAAAGGGCGGGGTGGAGCAGTCTGGTAGCTCGTTGGGCTCATAACCCAAAGGTCGGGGGTTCAAATCCCTCCTCCGCAACCATCTTAAACACAGCCTTATCTTC
>PAOQ02000011.1 GCA_002708105.2 bacterium
GTGTTTGGATTAAAAAGAATTAATAAAATAGAACCGAGGATTTTTTCCATTTTGACGATAATAATGAATCAAAAAAAAAATTTATCAAGTTATAAAAAAAATTACTTAGATATTTATATTAATGCAACTTCTTCATCTCGGCTTTAGAAGAAGAATTATATATTTCCATTGCTTGTGGTAAAAGTTTTTTTATCTCATCAATTCTTTTCTGAGTCGGCGGGTGGGTGCTTAGCCAAGCAGGCGGTCTTTTTTTGTCTTTATTTTTTTCATACATAATCTCCCAAAATCTTACTGCCTCTTCAGGATTATATCCCGCTCTAGCCATATAAATTAAGCCTATTTCATCAGCTTCATGTTCGTGGGCCCTACTAAATGGCAATATAGCTCCAACTAGAACAGTAGGAATATAAGCCTGAAATACTGCATATTGAACCGCAGGATCTTTATCTCTCATCGCAATCTGTAAGGCTACAGAACCAATTTGTGCTAGAATTCCGAGGCTTATTCTCTCTCCTCCATGTCTAGCTGTAGCATGTGCAATCTCATGGCCCATAACAGCGGCTATCTGAGCTTCATTTTCCATAATGTCCAAAATACCTTCATAAAACGCTATCTTACCACCAGGAAGACACCAAGCATTTATTTGATTTGATTCAAGGACAGTAAATTCCCATTGATAATTTTTATTAGTTACAGGTGCAATCCTAAATCCTACTCTTTTTACGGCATCTAAATAAACTTTATTTGTCGANACTTTACTTTCTTTTACNACTTGAGAAAATGCAGTNCTACCTAAGTTTAATTCTTGATATTCNGATAATAGTATCAGCTGACTCCTTCCAGTAATTGGAGCAGTTGAACAAGCAATAAATATAGAAATAAAAGAAATAGCAAGAAAAAGTTTTCTTAGCATTTTTAAGAAAGAAACTCTTTCATTCTTTTAATACCTTCTGCGATGTCATCATCATGAACAGCATAAGTAACTCTTACAAACCCTTCNCCTTGAGTACCAAAAGCTGTACCTGCAACAACGGCTACACCAGCATCTACAACAAGCTTGTCAGTAAATTCCTGAGAAGTCATCCCAGTTCCTGTAATATCAGGGAAACAATAGAAAGACCCAGGAGGTGTAATACAAGATACACCAGGAAGACTATTAAGCCCTTCAACCATTAAGTTTCTTTTCTTTTCAAGCAAGTCNCTTTTTTCAATAGTCCAGTCTTGCGGACCTGTAACAGCTTCATAAGCAGCTCTTTGAATAAATGCAGCAACATTTGTGATAGAGTCTTGAAGAAAAATTGAAAGTTTTGTNATTATTTCCTCGTTTGCAACTGCAAATCCNATTCTCCAACCAGTCATTGCATAAGTNTTAGACCAGGTATCAATTACAATACATCTATCCTTCATTTCAGGTAAAGCGGAAATTGTCTTATGTTTTTTGCCATCATAAATAACCTGGCTAAAAATTTCATCAGTGATAACCAAAAGATTTGGATGCTTTAAAACTATCTCAGCAATTGCTTCNGGATTTTCAACAATCTGACCATTAGGTCTTTGTGGAGTATTGATAATTAAAAGTTTCGTTTTATCTGTGATCATGGCATCTAACTTTTCTAAATCATATTGCCAGTCAGTTTTATTTAATGGAGTATGGTCAATCTTTGCGTTTGCATACTTTGCCCAAACTTCATCNGGTGGATATCCTGGATTTGGAAAAATAACATGATCTCCATCTTCTAATAAACTTAATAAAGTCATCGTTAAAGCATTCTTAGCGCCGGCGCAAATTATAACNTCTTCAGGTTTAGTACCAGGCCTTCTATCTTTCATTGTTTCAGTCGCTATATATTCTCTTAGCTCTGGGAGTCCAGGACCAGGATCATAACGAACATATCCTGATTCAAGAGCCCTNACTGTTGCATCTAAAATATGTTGAGGAGTTTCAAAATCTGAACCTTGATAATCTCCCTTTTCAAAATGAATGATTTTTTTACCAGTTTCTTTTTCNAGTTTCTTNGCAACTCTCATACTATCCCATTGCTTAGGTAGTGTGAAGTGNTCAGTTCTTTTGCTAAAATTATATTTCATAAAAAGCCCCCTTAGGAATATCTACATCTCTAAACTAAAGAAAAAAGTATAAAATATATATCTTCTTTGTCTAGAATTTTAACAAAACATTTACTATATATATTCATTTCTTAATTAAACAAATTACTCTCGAAATATCTATTTATTTAGTTAAATTGATGGTGTAATTTTATTAAAGGTAATAAAAATTCATGGATATTAAAAAAAATAAAAAAGTAGCCGCTATTGAAGTAAGAGAAGACAGATCTATCTCCGAATTACTAAAATTAATGGAAAATACAGGTTTTCAGGGAAAAAGCCTAGGAAGAACTATCTCTGTATTAGAAAAAATGGCTAAAGATCCTGATATCACAATATTATTTGGCTATGCAGGATCCTTATCAACTACAGGTCAATGGAAAATAATAAATTGGCTAATGGAAAATAATATTATCGATATATTAGTTCCAACCGGTGCAAACATTTCTGAGGATATTGTAGAAGCAATGGGGGGAGCTTATATCCAATCATCACATATAAATTCTGATGAAGAATTATTTAAACAAGGATTTAATCGATATTATGACGTACTAGGTGATGAAGTTGAATATTTAGAGATGACTGAATTAATCGGTGAGTTTATCATGACATTAAGTCAAGGCTATAACTATTCATCCAGAGAATTCTTATATCAATTTGGGAATTGGTTAAACAAGAAAGAGATAAATTCTATTGTATCAGTAGCTGCAAAAAAAAATATACCAATTTTCTGCCCCGCATTTCCTGATAGTCCATACGGAGATGCTGGTTTAATTGCAAGCTCGAAAAATTTTAAATTAACAATAGATTCGATGAAGGACTATAGAGAGTATATGTCATTGGCAGAATTTGTTAACGATACAGGGGTTATATATATTGGCGGTGGAGTTCCTAAAGATTGGATTCAATTGATATCTGTTACAGCTGACTTACTTTATGATAATAGGGAAATCCCAAATAGGAATAATCCAAGATATAGAGATAATGTAGGAAAAGAAGAAACTTACTATCCGCACCGATATGCTATACAAATCACTACGGATTCACCTCAATGGGGTGGCTTATCAGGTTGTACCTTTGAAGAAGCGATTTCATGGGGAAAAGAAGACCCAAATGGTGACTTAGTTCAATGCTACTGTGATGCTACAATTGCGCTTCCAATTATATCTCATTCTTTAATTGAAAGACTTAAGGGGTTTAAAAGAAGTCCAAAAGAACTAAATACGCTTATTAAGAATATTGATTAATTCTAGTGTTGAAGTTGATGGGGTTGAAGATCCAAACACAGAATTAATAACTGCAACTCCATTAACACCAACATCCATAATAGAATCAATATTAGTCCCATCTATTCCACCAATTGCAAAAATGGGCGTATTTTGAACCCTATCAACAATCTCTTTCATCTTAGAGAAGGGTGTTTTCTCTCTACTTGGCTTAGTTTTAGTAAAATAAGGTGTCCCTATTGCAATATAATCTGCGCCAAGCTCTGAGAACTTAATACATCTCTCTATGTCTCCATAGCAAGAAACACCTATAATTTTATCTTTCCCTATCTCCTTCTTTATATTCAAATAGTCTTCATCTGATTGACCTATATGAATTCCATCTGCCTGGGAATCGATAGCAACATCCAGATAATCATTAACAATAAATTTCACATTGTACTTATTTGAAATTTCTCTTATTTTTTTTGCTTTAAATAAAATCTCTTTTTTGTCTATATCTTTCGCCCTTAATTGAATAAATTTTGGTCTATGGATCAGAACAGAATCAATAATTGCAAAATAATCTTCTTTGTTAATTAAACTTTCGTCTGTTATTAAATACAAACCACTAATATCTTTCATGTTATAAAACTTTTTGCTCAAGAGCTTGCATTACTTTATCAGTATCTGCTTCAACTTCTATTGGATGGTTTGAAAACTGATTAGATATACCATCAAGATTTTCAAGATGATAATTAATTTTAAAATCAACAAACTTAAGTCCATGTGCGGTTGAAATAATAACAACCTTATCCGATTTCTTAATTACTTTTTTATTAACAAGTTTTTCAAAGGCAGTAATTGCTACTCCAGTATGTGGGCAATTAAAGGTACCGGTTAGATCAACTCTTGCCGATGAAGTCGCAAGCTCATCTTCACTAGCCTGTTCAACAATACCATCAAATATTTTCAAAATATTAATTGCTTTTTTCACGCTTACAGGATCACCTATTTGTATTGCGTTTGCTAAAGTTGTTTTAGCTAAAATTGAGTCAAATTTTTCAAAATTATTTAAAAAGCTTTTATATAAAGGGTTTGCATTTTCTGCCTGGGCACATACCAACCTAGGTAATTTTGTAATTAAACCCATATCCCTTAGCATCAAGAAACCTTTTCCTAATGCAGAAATATTACCCAGATTTCCACCTGGAATTATAACCCAATCAGGAATTTGCCAATCAAACTGTTGGCACAATTCTATACTTATTGTTTTTTGTCCTTCAATCCTTAAAGAATTTATAGAATTCGCGAGATAAATCTGTTGCTTCTTGCAAACATCTTGCACAATTTTCATGCAACCATCAAAATCGGTATCTAACGAAACAACAGTAGCACCATTAGCCAGCGGCTGAACTAACTGGGCTACGGAAACTTTATTTTTTGGAAGAAAAACTATTGATTTTAATCCTGCTGAAGCGCAATATGCGCTTAGTGCTGCCGAAGTATCACCAGTTGATGCACATGCTAAAGCCCTTATTTCTGTTCCATTTGAAATTATTTGCTTAACAGAGGAAACTAAAACCGTCATTCCCAAATCTTTAAATGAACCTGTATGACTGTTTCCACACATTTTAATCCATAAATCCTCAACACCTATTTGTTTTCCATATTTTTCGGCCCAAAATAAATTTGTACCTCCCTCATACATTGAAACAATATTCTTATCCTCAATGAATGGGGCAACCCATTCCTTTTTTCCCCACACTCCACTACCATAAGGCCAACTCTGCTTTCTATACCTTGAATCAAATAAATCTTTCCAATATTGAGGTGGGCTCTTTTTCAATTCTTGAACATCTTGCTCAACTTCAAGCAAACTTCCTGTGCTAGGGCATCTATATATAACTTCATTAATGTCGTATTTATAATTAGGATCTTCTATGCTCTGAAACCAACAAGAGTAGTTATGCATTCGCCAACTCCTTTCTCATTATTTCATATGGGGGCTTAACTCCTTCCCAAATACTGAAACTTTCTGCACCTTGATATGCAAGCATATCCATTCCATTTAATATTTTGGCTCCTGCTGATTTTGCAGATGAAAGCAATTTCGTCATAGGTGGTGTATAAACCAAATCATAAACAAACTGTTTGCTAGAAAAAACATTTGGTGAGACTAACAATGGATCTTTTTCATTCATTCCAATTGGAGTACAATTCACTATTAAATTACTACTTTTAGAATACTCATCAACTTGTTCAGATTTTATCAAGATTACTTTAGTCGTATATTGAAATTTTGATATATGATTTAATAGTTCTTCTGCTTTATCTATATCGATATCAAAAATTGCCAAGGATTCTAGCTCAGCTTGGCATAATTTTGCTGTAACAGCTTTTGCCGCGCCGCCTGCGCCAAGAATTATCGCAGATTTCTTCTCTGGATTAAAACCTAGATCAGAAAATAAAGATTTTTTAAAACCCAAACCATCAGTATTGTCTCCAACCAGTTTTCCATTTTTAGGATATAGAGTATTAACAGATCCAATCATTGAAGCTTCATCTGTCAAAACGTCAACATATTCAACAACAGACTCTTTAAAAGGTATTGTAACATTAGATCCCGACAAAACTCCTGTTTTAATTAAAGAACAAATTTTGCTTAAGTCATTAGAATGAGGCTCCAATGGAACATAACAAGCATTAATACCTAAGGCATTAAATGCGGCATTATGCATAACAGGCGACTTGCTGTGCTTAACAGGATTCCCAATCACAGAATACACTTTGGTATTTCCAAAAATCATTTACTTCCTTCCTCTATGAACGTTCTTTTTGCAAATTCAACATCCTTCTTTATATTCTCTATAAGTTCTTCAACAGTATCAAACTTTTTTTCACTTCTAATCCTTTCAATAAATTCAATTTTAATATGTTCGTTATATATATATTCATTAAAATCAAAAAAATGTGACTCAATTAATAAGCCTTTGTCGGCAAAAGTTGGCCTATATCCGATATTTGTTATCCCCTCATACTTTTTTTGATTATGAATAATGTTTGTTACATAAACTCCATTTTTTGGCAAAAAACCCCAATCTGTTTTTAAATTTGTTGTAGGAAAACCAATTTGTCTCCCGCGCTTCTGACCTTCTACAACAAAACCTTTAATGTAATACTTTCTGCCTAAAAATTTATTAGCTTTTCTAACAAATCCATCCCGCAAAAAATTTTTAATAGCTGTTGAACTAATTCTTTCATCTTCTAGGAACTCTAAATCTACTGGAAAGACATTAAACTTTGAATTTTTATAATATTTCAAAGTATCAATATTACCAGAGGCATTAAACCCAAATTTAAAATCACTGCCAACGACAATATTAAGAGTGCCTTTATCTTCTAGAAATTTCTCAATAAAGTCTTCTGGGCTCATAGTAGATATATCTTTATTAAAGTTTATTTCTTCAATATTGTTTATTGAATAATCTTTTAATAATTTTATTTTTTCACTATAAGGAAGAATTAAATCTATCTTCTTCCCTAAAATTATTTCTCTTGGATGTGGGTTAAAAGTAACAACTAACAACTCGGTTGAAGAGTTGCTCGCAACCTTCTTGGCAAATGTTATTAAAGATTGATGCCCCGTATGCACTCCATCAAAATTCCCTATAAGCAATGTTTTTGTCTTTTTAGTCATAATTTACAATGAAATATTAACACAAATATTCTAATATTTTTTCCAAAAAGATGGAATAAGCAAAGCAAAAATTGTAAAAATCTCTAGCCTTCCGAGAAGCATCAAAAATGAAAGCAAAATCTTAGAACTTGTAGAGAAGAAGGCATAATGATGATGCGGATTAACCTGTTCGAAACCTGGCCCAACATTGGTTATACATGACAATACAGCAGAAAATGCGCTAATTGCAGTCACATTATTTTCTAGAACTATAATTAATATTGCTGAAACAGTGCAAATGAATATATAAAGACCCATAAAACTAAAAACTCCCGAAACAATTTCTTCGTCAATTGATTTTCCGTTTATTTTTACTGTTGAAACAATATTAGGGCTAACTCTTCTTTTAATTTCAATAACAATCCTTTTAAATATAATTAATAATCTAATTATTTTTATTCCACCAGTTGTTGATCCTGAGCATCCACCAAGAATCATGAAAATTAATAGTATAATTTTTGTGTGCTTTGACCAAAGGTCAAAATTATATGAAGTAAATCCTGTGCCTGTTGATAGAGATACTGACTGAAAGATACCGTATCTTAAGGATTCATAAAATGTTTGAAAATCATAAAACTTATTTACTGTAAACACTACGGATATAATCAAAATTAAATTAATTAGAACATATGCTTTAAACTCAGAATTTTCTAAAATCTTTTTATAGTTTCCTGTAATAAGAAAGTAAAAAACTGCAAAACTTATACCAGCTAAGAACATAAAAAAAACGACTATCGACTCAACCAATAGGCTATCAAATGATTCCAAATTTAATGGGTAACTAGAAAAACCCCCAGAAGAAACGGTGCTCAAAGTGTGAATTATTGAATCAAATAAATTAAGATTAGTTAAGCTATATAGTAATATTCCTAAAACCAAAGATAGACCAATGTAAATGTATAAAAGAGTAATTCCAGTCTCATAAAGCCTAGGGGTGATTCTTTCTTTTTGTGGACCTGAGCCTTCCTGATCTGTAGCGATTTGCATTACCCCAACAGAAATCCTTGGAAAAATTACCAAGACTAAAAGAATTATTCCTATGCCGCCTAGCCATTGACACAATGATCGCCAAAAAATTAAAAACTGGTGACTTGCTACTTCTGGAAATGGACTTAAAGCTGTCGCCCCTGTCGTTGTAATTCCAGAGATTGACTCAAAAATTGAATTAACTAATATGTTTGATTGAAAAATTGGAGATGAAACAAAACCAAAAAGGTTCAAAGAGGAGAAAATATAAGGCAAAGAGCCAAATATTCCAGCGAATAACCATATAAGTGACGCAAGAAGAAATCCATCTTTTCTTGTTAAATCTTCTTTAATTGATTTTGAGTTATAAAAAAAACTTGAAAGCATCTTCCCAATAAAAACAGTAATAATGGAAGATAAAACAAATGGTACCGCCTGATAGTATAAAGGATGAACAGTTGAACTTTCATATGGAAAAAGAAAAACTAGCAACGGAGCCAACAAGAAAAATCCAAAATAAGTAACAAATTTTGAAATTAAATATGATGATTTTTGTAAATTCATTCTAAGATCTTTGATTCCAAGTCTGTTTCAGCATCTGAACTTAATGTAACAGCTATAACATAATCTCCTTTCAGTGCTATACCATTTTCAGGGTCCAAAATTATTCTTTCATCATTAGATTTTCTTATTACAAACGCCAGGGATATATTATCAGATATTTTTTCAACAGCTAAATCTTCTTTTACTTCAAATTCAAAAATTTTTGTATTCTCATCAACTATAGTTTCATGTGAATATCTTTTTCTCATCAAATATGAATTAATTTCACCGGATATTGAAAACTTTGTGTTAATCTCTCTTTCTGCTCCTATGCTATTAATAACATTTTGATATTCCGATTTGGAGTAAACAACTAGGGAGTTTTTTGCTTTAAGCTTATTTGAAAGTAGGGCACTTAAAACATTAATCTCATCATCATCTGTTAAGGCTAAAAAATAATCGCACTCTTCTCCAACACCATTATCTTTCAGAAGATCTTCATTTGTTGGCTCTCCTAATATTATTTGTACATCACTTAACTCTTCGGATAATTCTCTTGCACGAGATTTTTCAGGAACTATTAATTTAACATTACATTTTCTTCTAACTAGCTTTTTTGCAACATTTGATGCAATATAACTACCCCCAACAATAAAAATATTGCTTAACTCAGTGTTTTCTGTTGAAAAATAGACCTCTTCAAATTCTTTCTCGGAAGCATATGCGACAACTGCAAGAACAATATCGTCTTTTTTTAATCTAGTTGAAGGACCAGTAGATTTTATGAAATTTAGCTTTTGATTTCCAGGATCCTCTGTTACAGCCAAGAATTTCCATTTATTTAGCCCGTCTTTATTAAGCGAATATATCGACTTACCGAGAAGCGGACTTGTTTCATCAATTTTAATTTTTAAGAATAAGATTTGAGAATCAGCAATCTTATCAGTTTCCCAGGAGTAAGGTGTTTCAAACAAATTCATAATCTTTTCTGAAACTATATCCCCATGATAAAAGGTTTTAATCTCAGGGAAACCAACCTTACCTGGGTAATCTTTATATTTATTATTTTTTAAAACTACAAGGGTCTGAATACCTGGTACTGATTCAAAGTACATAGCTGTTAATAAATTCAGCTTGTCATCATTTGTACATGCTATGAAAAAATCTATTGAATTTAAATCAATTTCTTCAAAAATATTTAAATCTGCCGAGTCTCCACAGATTGTTTTAATATCTAATTTGTTTTTTGTTTGAATTTGATTAATTTTATTAATGTCTCTATCAATTAAAGTTACATTATTCTCGGTAGAAAGCTCCTCCGACAAGAACCCGCCTGTTGAACCAGCCCCCAAAATTACAATATTATTTGATTTAGAATTAGCCATTTTATTAGCCCAAGGCTAAGCTCAATATAGTCTTATATTTAATCCTACCAACGCTGTAAAGAAAAATTCTTTGTGATCTAAGTCAAAACTATTATTTATATATCCGTGTGCTCCAACACTTACATTCTCAGACAAAACATAATCAAAACCAGCTCCCAATACAGTAAGCATTGAAGAACTATTGTCATCGTTATCATTTTTAGTATCATCAACCAAGACTCCAAGGCCAGCCTCGATTGAAGGTACAACTTTAGGATCTGTACTTGGTAAGATTTTCTTTAAATTTCCTGTTACTCCCATCAATGTTTGATCGTCGCCCTCAGCGTACTGGACTACAGGGCCTATATATAAATCATCTTTGTAAGGCATATCAAGACGAGTGGTAAGACTCCATCCGCCAGGACTTGCTGAAAAACCTCCACCAACAGTAAAAATAGGTGAAGGACCATAGGTTTTGTTATAATCAAATGTCTTTTTTTCTTTTTGTTCAGCTTTTATGTCTTTTGATACTGTTCCACTAGATGAATAGTCGCTTTCTTCAACTTCTTTTGCCGTTGAAATAATTGTTGAACTAATCATAGTAGCAAAAATAAAAATAAATAATGTTTTAAAAATGTTCATATACAACCTCTTTTTTAACTGATTATTTAACTTAAAATCTTTAATGTCAAGCTTCAGTTAAATCACGAATGATTAAAGTAATATTAGTGTTTCCATTATACGTATCCTTTTGTATTGAATAGACTATATTTACGTTTTTATCTGCTAGTGTTCTTTCTTTTTGGTTATTTAAAATATTTGCATCACAATTGAACCATATAGCCCTTCTATTGTCACTACCGGCTGTTAACATCATTTCTAAGTGCTTTTCTTTTAAGATTTTTATATTCTTAATTTGAACATTGTTTGTTAGAAAAAGTGGGGATTCATTCTCTTTTCCGAAGGGTTCTATTCGATGAATATCATCAATAAGCTCTTGGTCAATATCTGAAAAATTAATTTCAGCATCAATATCTATTGATTCGGAAATGTCATAATCATAATCATCAATTGAGGTTTTAAATAAATTTCGAAAATTTTCAATATTATTTGGATTTATAGTAATACCTGCCGCACCTGCATGGCCACCAAATTGAGTTAAACTTGACTCACATTTTTTTAAAACTTCAAATAAATTAATACCATTATTAGTTCTCAAGCTTCCCTTCCCTATTTGATCGTTTAGAGTTATGACAGCACATGGTCTATGAAATTTATCGACCATTTTTGAAGCAACTATACCAATTACTCCAGGATGCCAACCTGTTGAAGATAAAACAAGAGAATTTATCTCGGGATTCTCTCTTAAACATGCTTCAGCTTGAACTAAAGCCTCCGAAGTTACCTGGTCTTGAATAAAGCGTCTCTTTTTGTTGTCCTCATCAATTATTGCTAAAAGAGAGTCAATTTTAGATTCATCATCCTCAATTAATAATTTTACGGCATTTGAGGCTTTTCCAACTCTTCCAGTAGCATTAATTTTAGGAGCTATTTCAAAAGAAACATCCCTTGTAGTATAGGCCGATTTATCTTTTTTCAATAAAGCATGTAAGCCTAATCTATGGGTTTTAGGAATTTCTAGCAAACCATTTTGAACGAAAATTCTGTTAACCCCCAAAATCGGCATGCTGTCCGCAACTGTTCCAATTGCAACCAAGTCTAAGTATCTTGCCAAGTTTGGTTCTTGAACAAATTCAAAATAACCCTTTTCTCTCAATTTTCTCCTTAGAGCCATAATTAAATTAAAAGCAACACCTGCTGCACAAATTTCCTTAAATGGATAGCTGCAGTCTCTTTGCTTAGGATTAACTATAGAAAAAGAGTCTGGTTTAATATCAGGAACAGTATGATGATCAGTTATAAGAAAATCTAAATCTAGTTCTTTACATCTTTCAACTAATTCATTTTCTGAGATACCACAGTCAGTAGAGACTATTAACCTTGCTCCAGAATCAGCAAGATTCTTGATGGATTTAAAATTAATTCCATACCCCTCTTCAATTCTTTCAGGTATGTAAAATTCTACATTTGCCTCGATACTTCTAAGAAAACTAAATAAAATAGTAGTAGATGTGACGCCATCACAATCAAAGTCTCCATAAATAACTATTTTTTCCCCACTTTCAATAGAGTCAATAAGCCGATCTATAGTTTTATCCATATCTTTTAATAGAAATGGATTGGGAAGTTTATCTAAGGTTGGATTTAAGAAAATATCAGCATCTTTTAAATCATTAACCTCTCTATTAACTAGTAAGGTTGATAAAATTTTGGAAATTCTTAATTTGTCAGATAGAAATTCAACTATCTTAATTTCAGGATTTTTTAAATTCCACGAGTGGTTCATTAATCTTATTTCTTTAAACTATCTAATGCATCTAGTGCCATTAAATATCCCTGATGGCCGAATCCAGATATCACTCCTAAAGCAATTGAAGAAACATAAGAATTCTGCCTAAAATCTTCTCTACTAAATATATTTGATAAATGAACCTCAATAAAACCAATCTTAACAGCCAATAAAGCGTCACGAATTGCAATACTAGTGTGAGTAAAAGCTGCAGGGTTAATAACTATATAGTCTATAGTTCCCGAGCATGATTGGATTCTTGAGACAATCTTTCCTTCCTCATTTGACTGATAAAATTCTACTTCAACATTAATAGAATCAGCTTTTTCTTTAATCAAAGAATTAATATCATCTAAACTAAGTTGACCATATAAATCTTCTTCGCGCTCTCCAAGCATATTTAAATTAGGTCCATTTATAAATAATACCTTCATATTTCTAAGGTTAATGTAAAAAGATAATATGTACAATAATAAATTACTTAAAAATCATTTTTATTTCTTTTAGATTAAGAAATTTTGAAATTGAGTAAAAAATAACAAATGAAAAGGAAACTGTCGCTGACAATAAAATAAGTAAATTTGCACCCAGAAGAAAAAACTCTGCTACTTTTATTCCAATGTAAATTGAGGCAAAAGACATTAAGATAATTTGGATTAAAAATTTTACTAAATCTATCAAATCAATTTGATTAAATATTTCTTTCAATCTTAGTGAAAGAAAGATGAATAAGCAAATAGAAGAAATAGAAGATGCTAATGCTAGACCATAAAATCCTAAGTCAAAATAAAAGCCTAGCAAATAACAAAGCAGAAAGTTTATAATAAGATTATAGCCACCATACCTAACAGGTAATTTTGTGTTTTTTATTGCATAAAAACCCTGCGTAATAAGTCTAACCCCAGCAACAAAAATTAACCCAACAGAATATCCAACCAATGCTTTATAAGTTAAGAAAGAATCATCAACTGTGAACTCTCCTCTTGCATATAAAAGATTACACAAGTCCTCTCCTAATAGAATGAAAGAAACAGCAAAAGGGACAGAAAGAAAGATTAAAAATTTTAATTTCTCATTAATTATTAGTGAAAAACCCGAAATATTTTTATTCAAAAAATGCTTACTTAAATCAGGCAATATTGTTGTTGCTATCGAAACGGCAAAGATCCCTAAGGGAAACTCGATTAATCTCTCAGCTAAGTATAAATAAGTGATTGAACCTTTTTGTAAAAAAGATGCGAATTGCGTGTTAACTAGAATATTTATATTATATATAGCCAATCCAAAAATCTGTGGGAAGAGTACTCCTAGAATTTCTTTTGTTTTCGGATTAATACAATCATTAAAAGAAAAACAATATCCGGCATTACTCTTTAAAATAAAAGGTATTTGAAATAAATACTGAAGTAAGGCTCCAAAAAGAACAGCATAAGCAAGTATATTAATGCTTAATGAAAAATAAAAAGAAGATATTAATATTATAAATATTATTCCTAAATTCATTAGAACGGGAGAGAAGGCAGGTGCGTTAAATTTCTTCAAAGAATTCAATAAACCCATATTCAATGCGGACAATGATATTAAAAACAAAAAGGGGGACATTTTTTTTAATAAATCTGACGAAAGTTCTTTAGTTTTTGGATCAAATCCAAACGCAAAAATATTAATTAGTTCAACAGAAAAAAAATAAAAACAACTAGTTATTACAAGAAGGGCTATAAATAGTAATGTAAATATATTGTTCCTAAGATTTTTAAATATACTCTTATCTTTAAAACTCTCGGCTTCAGTAAAAAATGGAACTAAAGTTGTACTTAATGTACCTTCGGCTAGTAGCCTTCTAAACAGATTAGGAATTCTATATGCAACATAAAAGGCATCTGTTTCAAAATTAGCTCCAAAGAAATAAGTGATTATCAAATCTCTAAGATAACCAAAAATTCTACTAATAAAGGTAAGAATTCCCACCTTTATTGACGAAGAAAATAAATTAAATATTTCTTTCTCCTCTTTACACAGGATTTTTACCAATTAGAATTATAAATTATTCTTATGGAAAAAAATATACGGCAACTCGATGAAATAATATGGCAACTCGATCTTAGAGTTGATAACGAAACTGAATTTATTGCACCATATTTGATAAAAGCTCAAAATGATTACATTATCGTTGATGTGGGACCAACTTGCGGAATCCCTGAGCTGATCAGGCAACTTAATATTTTAAATGTAACACCTTCAAACTTAAAATATGTTTTTTTAACCCATATACATTTAGATCATTCTGGTGGTCTTGGGACTTTTTTAAAATCATTTCCTGAAACTCAAGTAGTTGTTCATAGAAGAGGAACGCCTCATCTTGTAGATCCTGAAAAAGTATTATGGCAATCGTCATTAGATACCCTTGGATGGGTTGCCGAAATGTACCAGAAACCATTACCAGTCGAAGAGGAAAGAATAATCTCGATACATGAAAAAACATTTAATATTAAAGTTAATGATTTGGAATTCAATTGGATTGAGACACCAGGGCATGCAAGCCACCATTTCAGCTTTCTATTAGAAAATAAGAATATAATGTTTTGTGGTGATTCGGTTGGAATGTTAATACCTAGTTTAAATTTTGCAATGGTTCCTACAACCCCTCACCCTTATAGAATGGAATCAGGGATTGAATCAATAAATCTAATGATTGAGAAAAAACCTGAAAAATTAGCATTTGCTCACCACGCTATCAGACCCGATGCTATGAATTTATTAAAAAAACATATAGCTCAGCTTCAACAATGGAAAAATTGTGTGGAAGATTGTCTAAAAAAGAATATTAAAACTGAAGAAGATATTGGTGTTGAAATTTCCAAATTAGATGAAGAATCGGCTCGTCTCATTAACGGTCCGGAAGAATTTGGTGGTCTAAGAAAAGCTTTAATTGGGAGTATTACTGGCTTTATAAATTTAGTTCTAAAAGAAAAAACTGAAGCTGAAGGATAGTTAAACTAACCCATTTTTGAATATTTTTAATTATTCTTTTGTTATCGCTAAGTAGTTCCTTTGTTGTAAAAATTGAAATTTCCTCAGGCTTATTTCTATTGGACCTTGGCCAACCAAGATGCTGGTGCATTGAATATAAGAACTGAAACTTAACTATGTCTTTTTTCTGGTTTAGTTCCACTCGTAAAATAGGCATATCTTCAGTCTAACATAACCTTGACTTTAACTATAAATGTTAATAAAATTAGTTCTAAGGCGTATTTTGTCATATTTTGGCATAATAGGATTGTTGCATGTTTAGAGGTCAATTCATTCATAAAATTTCAAAAACTGGAAGAATTAGTGTACCTTCCAAATTTAGAGATAATCTTCAAAAGAAATATAAGACCAGATCTTTAGTGTTATCAACATTTGAAAACTCAATAATTTGCTATCCATTAACGGAATGGGAAAAGCTTGAAAAAAAAATCTTAGACTTACCGCAATTTAAAAGAGAGACCATAGAATTCGAGAGATACCTAATTGGAAACGCGCATGAATGTGAAATAGATGGGGAAGGAAGGATAATGGTTCCTAATATTTTAAGAAATACTTTTAAAATTAATGATTCTGCAATTTTTGTTGGTCTGCTTTCAAGATTTGAAATATGGTCAGAAAAAGATTGGAACAAAAGTGTTAAAACAAGTTTTAAGAAATTTCAAAATAGTAGGGAAGTAATCAATGAACTTTAACTATCATTTTACAGTGATGAAAAATGAAGCTATAGAAAACTTAAATTTAAAAAAAGATGGAATTTATTTAGATGCAACCTTAGGAATGGGTGGCCATACCTACGGAATAATAAATGCTAGACAAGATATAAAAAAAATTTTTTGTATAGATAATGATTCAGATTCAATGAAATTGGCAAAACAGAGACTATCAAATTCGAAAAGTAAAATTAAATTTATAAAAGGAAATTTTAAGGATATAGACAAACTAATTGATGAGAAAGTTGATGGAATTATTTTAGACTTAGGTATTTCTACATACCAGCTTTTAAATTCGAAAAGGGGATTTAGTTTTAAAAATGGCAACAAACTAGACATGAGAATAGATCTAAATCAAAAGTTAACAGCCAATGAAATTGTGAACACTTATCCAGTAGATAAAATCTCTAGTCTATTAAAAGAATATGGCGAAGAAAAGAATCATTTTAAAATTGCATCGGAAATTGCAAGATATAGATCAAAGAAGAAAATTGCTACAAGTGATGACTTAACAAAGATAATAAAAAAAATAAATAAAAGATCAGGGATGATTGAACCATCAACACGAACGTTTCAAGCCCTTAGAATAGCTGTAAATAATGAATTAACAGCTATTGATGAGTTTCTAATGAAGAGTGATAAAATTCTAAAAAGGGGTGCCAGGCTTGTAATAATTACGTTTCATTCGCTAGAAGATAGAATTGTAAAAAAATTTTTTAAATTTTCTGAATCTGAATGTGATTGTCCACCATCGAAAATGATTTGCAGTTGCAAGAAGAAGCAAACATTAAGGATTATTACAAAAAGGCCGTTGAAGCCATCCTCAAAAGAGATAAATCTTAACCCAAGCTCAAGAAGCGCAAAAATGCGAATTGGGGAGGCTATTTAATGAAAGCTACTGCTATTTTATTAAAAAGAAATAAAACACAATTAATAACCATAATAAAAAAGGCTACAAGGGGTGTAGCAATCTTGTCAATAAGTCTGCTATTGCTAATTTCCATTATTGCTTTAAAGACTTACAAAACAGAATTGGGCTACAAACTAACAAAATCAAAAAATAACTTTTCCAAGGTATTAATGGAAAATAAGAAACTTCGAAGTTTAACTTTAAAGCTAAAATCTCATGAAAGAATTGAGTCAATTGCAATAAAAAATAATATGAAATTCCCAAGCCAGAGGGACGTAATTAAAATCAACAATGAATAATTTTATAAACGAATTTAAAGAGAAAGACACGGCACTAAAAAAAAGACTTACATTTATTAAAAGTTGCATATTTATTTTTATAATAATTATCACAGTAAAAATATTTCAACTACAATTAATTGACAATCAACAACCCCTAAAATTTTCAAAAATACAAACCAACCCTTTTCAGCTACTTGGAAATAGGGGAGAAATAAGAGATGCTAACGGAAAAATTTTGGCTGTTAGTGTCGCATATCCTTCTATACATTTAAATCCTAAAGAAATTAAAGATAAAGCTTACTATTCTAAGGTACTAGCAAAAACTTTAAATATATCTGAAGAAGAAGTTTTAAAGAAGCTAAAAAAGAAAAAATATTTTGTTTGGATTAAAAGGTTAGCTACACATAAAGAAGGAGAAAAAATTCGTTCTCTTAACTTACCTGGTGTTTCAATAAAAATGGAATACAAAAGGGACTATCCATTTGGTCATTTAGCAGGTCAAGTCTTAGGTCATACGAATTTAGATCAAATTGGAATGGAGGGCTTAGAGTACCAATTCAATAGAGAATTATCAGGTTCAAAAAAAATGATCACTCTAAGAAAAGATGGAAAGGGTAAGATAATTACAGATAATTTTACTGCAATAGAAAGTCCAGAAGATGGTTCTAATATCAACCTAACTATCAAAAGCAAATACCAATTTATTTTAGAAAAGGAAATTGCATCAGCCGTCAAAAAATCAAAAGCTTTAAGAGGGTATGGAGTTATTATAAATCCCAATACAGGTGAAATCTATGCAATGGGAAGCTATCCATTTTTTAACCCAAATAAATATTCAAAGTATAAAGATTTAATAACTAAAAGGAACCTTCCTGTATGGAATACATTTGAGCCAGGATCAGTAATGAAAAGCTTTCTTGTTGCATCTGCAATTAATGAAGGTGTTGTTAACGACAAAACCATTATAGACTGTGAAAATGGTCAAAGAAGAATTGGAAGGTACATAATTCATGATGTAAATAAAAAAGGGGAATTAGATATTTCTGAAGTATTAAAATTTTCCAGTAACATTGGGGCCTCAAAAATCATTGAAAAAATATCCAATGAAAAATATTATGAATACCTTAAAAATCTTGGCTTTGGAAATAAAACAAGAATTAATGTTCCTGGTGAGGCTTCGGGAATACTTATTAATCCTGAAAAATGGAGTCGAATTCAGGCGGCTAATATAAGATTTGGTCAAGGAATGTCAGTAACTTCTATCCAACTTGCAAAAGCGCTTTCAATAATTGCCAACGGAGGAACTTATATAGAACCCTACTTAATTAAATCAATTACAAATTCTAAAAATAAAATAATTTTTCTTAATAAAGGCCGGTCAGGGAAAAGAGTATTATCTTATAGGACTAGCAAGAAGATGAGGCAACTATTAAAGTCTGTGGTGGATGATGGCGGAGGATTTAAAGCTCAAATAGAAGGTGTCAGCGTAGCGGGAAAAACAGGTACGGGGCAATTTGCTACTAAAGGTGGATATCATAAAAAAAGATTTATAGTATCTTTCATTGGATTTGCACCTAGCGAAAATCCTCAACTAGTAAGTGTAATAACAATTGATTACCCTAAGGGTGAAAGAGCTTACGGTGGAAGATGGGCTGCTCCTGTTTTCAAGAAAACAATTGAAAAGATATTAATAGATGAAGAAAGAATTGAAAAGCTAGTTAGAACGAAAGATGTTCCTTCTTTCTTAGGAAAAGCTAAAAGAGAGGCAATTCAAATAGCAAAAGAAAAAAATGTAAAAGTAAGAATTATTGGTAATGGCTTCGTAAAAAAACAAACACCAAATCCTGGAAACGACTATAATTTCCAGGAGGAGATTAGCTTGTTCCTTGAGCCAGGAATTTAAGTTATGCATATTTCAAAATCAAATAATATCTTCAAAAAAATAAAGCATCTAGGTGTCCCTACTAATAATTCAAAAAAAATCAAAAAAAACGATATTTTCTTCGCGATAAATGGGGAAAAAGAAAATGGAAATATCTATATTGAAGATGCAATCACTAAAGGTGCCGCCGCAATAGTAGGAGATAAAAGCTTAAATACTAAAATAATACCAAAAAATATTCTGTCGCTCATAGTACCAAATGTAAGAAAATCTTTTGGGATAGCATGCTCAAATTTTTTTTCTAATCCTGGTGATAATATTAATTTGTGCGGAATCACTGGCACAAATGGAAAAACATCAATAGCATACTTATTACATGCCATATTTGGAAAAGAACAATCTAGTTTAATTGGAACCATCGAAAACAAATATGGCAGCAAAAAAATTAAATCAATATTAACAACTCCAGATACGTTTGATTTAAATAAAACCCTTAAAGAAATTAAAAATCATAAGATTAAAAATTGCTTTCTTGAAGTCTCATCACATTCACTAGAACTTTCTAGAGTAGAAGGGATCAATTTCGACTCTGGAATTTTTACCAATATTACACGAGATCATCTGGATTTTCACAAAAATATGAATAGTTACTATAAAAGCAAAGCTAAATTATTCTCCTATTATCTTAATAAAAGTAAAAAAAAGAATAAGATTGCTGTAATAAATATTGACGACAAGTATGGAAGAAAGATTACGAAGTTAATTAATAGAAATATAAAGGTCATATCTTATTCAGTAAAAAATAGTAATGCAGATTTCTATCTAAAAAGTATAGAAAAAGTTAAAAACGGGAATAAGCTTATAATAAAAAATGATAAAAATGAGTTCACATTAGAAACAAAATTATTTGGCTCATATAATTTACAAAATATTTTGGCTTCTTTTGCTATATCTAAAAGCAAAGGACTTTCAATAAAAAAGATTTTTGATGGTATAAAAAAATTTGAAGGTGCTCCCGGGAGACTTGAAAAAATTAAAAATAAAAAAATTAATATTTTTATTGACTATGCCCATACTCCTGATGCAATAAAAAAATCTATCCAATCATTGAAAAAAAATTTCAATGATAAAAAAATAATCGTGTTGTTTGGATGCGGTGGAGACAGAGATAAAGGAAAAAGAGCTAGGATGGGAAAAATAGTTTCTGAAGCTGCAAATAAAATAATAATTACTTCTGATAATCCTAGATATGAAAGTCCAAAAACAATCATTCAAGATATAATTCAGGGTATAAGTTCAAAAAATATAAATAAAGTCAAAGTTATATCTAACAGGGGCAATGCTATTAGATTTTCAATTAAGAGCGCAAGAAAAGACGATGTTTTACTAATAGCTGGAAAAGGTCACGAGGAATATCAAGAAATAAAAGGAATTAAAAATAAATTTTCTGATAAAAGGGAAGTAAGAAAATGTCTAAAGATTTTAAAATAATAAATAAAAAACTGGAGGCCTTTGTTCTCGCGTACGATGAAATTGTAAGCTATGACACCAATATTAAATTTGAGAATTTTAATAATATTTCAACTGATTCAAGACATATAAATCAAAATGATCTTTTTATCGCATTAAACGGGGAAAATTTTAAAGGACATGAATTTGTTCCGGATGTTATCAAGAAAGGTGCATCTTTCTTTGTTACTGAAAAAGAAACAGGACAACCAAAACAAATATTAGTTAAATCAACCCTTAATTTTATCCAAGACCTTGCCACGTACATCTTAAAAGACATAAAAGAGCTAAAGATATTTGGAATCACAGGCACCAACGGTAAAACAACAACAAAAGAAATTTTAACGAATATTTTGAAAGAACATTTTAATGTTTTAGCAACTAAGGGTAATTTAAATAATCAAATAGGTCTTCCTTTGACAATCTTTAATTTAAAAAATACTGATCAAATCTTAGTTCTTGAGATGGGTACAAATTCAAAAGGAGAAATTGAAAAGTTAGCAAAAATAGCAAGGCCACAATTTGGCGCGATAACCAATATAGGGAAAGGCCACACAGAAGGCCTTGTAGATAAAGAAAATATATTTTTAGAAAAATCTAATATAGTTAAATATTTTAATTCCGACTCAGTTTTTGCTTTTAATATGGATGATGAATTCATTAATATGTTTTTTTCAAAATTTAAATATAAGAAAATTAGTTATGGAATTAAAAATAAAGCCGATATAAGAGCTGAAAATATTCAAGAGGGTTACTCAAAATTTAATCTTATTTATAGGAATAATAAATATCCCGTTAGCCTTAAAGCTCCAGGTATAAATAATATCTATAACGCTTTATGCTCAGCATCCCTTGCTATTCAGAGTGGCTTAGATATGGAATTAATAGTGAAAGGGGTCGAATCTTTCGAAGGAATTAATAATAGATTTAAAATAATCGAGTTACCAAATGAAAATATTATTATAAACGATACATATAATGCAAACCCTGATTCTACTATCAGAGCCATTGAAATGACAAATAAAATTTTTCCAGAAAAGAAAAGGGTTGCGATTTTAGGAAGCATGCTCGAACTTGGTGAAACGTCTTCTCTTGAACATACCAAAATAGGTGAATATTTAAATAATAACGAATTTACCGAATTCTATTGTTATGGAAATAATTCATTAGACTATAAAAAAAACTTAAGTTCAAATATTAAATTTGTAGAAATAACAGATCATTCTGAAATTAAAAAATATATAGATTTAAATTCTATTAAGAACACTGTTATTCTAGTTAAAGGATCTAGGGGGATGAAAATGGAAAGGATATTTACCTCTTTGGGGTTATAATGTTTTATTATTTATTTGATTTATTTGTAAATTCATTCGGTTTTTTAAATATTTTTCAATATATTACTTTTCGATCTTCATTAGCAGGCATCACATCTTTCTTTTTAATTATTTTCTTAACCCCCAAGTTTATTCAATTAATGAATAAAAATGATTTTAAGGAAAATATTAGTTCTTATTTAGATAAGCACAAAAAGAAAAAAGGAACCCCAAACATGGGTGGGCTTGCCATTGGCGCTAGTATATTGGTATCGTCAATTTTTTATGGGAATTTTAATAATATCAATTTCTTAATAGTGCTTGGAGCATATTTGATGTTTGCATGCAGTGGATTTTTAGATGATTTTATAAAACTCAAAAAAGGTAAAGGTCTTTCAATCACTAATAAATTTTGTATTCAAATTGTAATAACAATTTTAATTGTTATTTTCTTTATTAAAGATGGCCAAGATTTTTTATACTTAGGTGAATTTTATAATAATACATTCATCGGTCTTCCTTTTACAAAGGAACTATTTAACTTAGGCTGGGCTTATTACTTTTTGAGCTTTTTAATAATCTTAGGTTCCGCAAACGCTGTCAATTTAACTGATGGACTGGATGGTCTTGCAACCGGATCGTTACTAAGTAGCGTTGGAGCAATTATAGTTCTAACATACATTGCTGGAAACATAATATATACTGACTATCTCTACTTGCCCTATATAAAGGATGTTGGAGAAGTAAGCATCTTTCTCTCCGCAATCTTAGGAGCACTTTTAGGATTTCTCTGGTTCAATTCAAATCCTGCACAAATCTTTATGGGCGATGTTGGCTCTATACCTTTAGGGGCTACGGTTGGCTTGGTATCAATAATAATTAAACAAGAAATTTTACTTTTAATTTTAGGAGGAATTTTTGTGGTGGAGGCGTTGTCTGTAATAATTCAAATTACTTCTTTTAAATTATACAAAAAAAGAATTTTTAGAATGGCTCCTCTTCATCATCATTTTGAGCAGTTAGGTTGTTCGGAGTCAAAAATTGTTATTAGATTTTGGATTGTATCTATTATATTAGCTTTAATATCAATCGCATCCCTCAAAATAAGATAATATGAAAAAGATTTTAATTTACGGATTAGGAAGAACTGGTAGGGATCTAGTAAAATTTTGTAAAAAAAGAAATATGAGTTTTACCACATTTGACGATAGAGATAATAGCGATATAAACTTTCAAAATAGTTTAAAAAATTGTAGTGAAATAATCGTAAGCCCTGGAATAGGTTTAAGAAATATAAATCTGCAGAAAGCTATTAAATCAGGAATTAAAGTAATAAGTGAAATAGAGTTTGCTTCACGATTTATTTCTAAGCCTATAATCGCAATAACTGGAACAAATGGAAAAACAACAACAACTCTAATTACATACGATCTATTAAAAAGCATAGGTTTAAATGTATTCCTCGGTGGAAACATTGGCACTCCACTAATAAACGCTGTTAATAAAGAAAATAAATATGACTATATTCTGATAGAAGTTAGTAGCTTTCAATTGCAATTTATAGACTTATCCTTTAAGCCCTTTATTTCAGCTATTTTAAATGTTTCCGAGAATCATTTAGACCATCATTTCAATATGGAAGAATACAAATTATGTAAGAAAAATATTTTCAAAAATCAATCGGATCGCGATTATCTCTTAGTAAGTCAAAAAGAATTAAAAATAAATAAAATTAATCCTTTAAAAATTAATCCTTTAAAAAACAAAAAAATATATTCTACGGATAATGCTATATTTGCTGAAAAAAATAAATTAAACATAAATGAGCTCAAATTATATGGACCTCATAATATAGAAAATATACTTTTCTCACTCAATATTTTCACAATTATTAAAAAAATTGAAAAAAAACAGCTCCAAGTTGTTAAAGATTTCACCCCACCTTTCCATCGGCTTGAAAAACTAAAAGGAAAGATAGCTATTTTTAATGATTCAAAGTCAACATCTCCACAAGCAACAGGTGTAGCAATAAACAGCTTTTCAGAAAAAATAGTACTAATAATGGGCGGCAAAGACAAGAACTTGGATTACAGTTCATTAAATAAAGATTTTAAAAGAAAGGTTAAACTTCTAATACTGTTTGGAGAAAATAAATTTGAATTAGCGAAAACTTTTAGAAATGTAAAAATATATTTAGCTTCCGATCTACGTTCTTCTGTTAAAGAAGGAATCAAAAGGACTAATTCATCAGATGTATTACTTTTTAGTCCTGGTACATCGAGCTTTGATCAATATAAATCCTACTCAGAGAGGGGAGAAGAGTTTAAAAAGTATGTTAAAGAATTATCTTGAATCTGTTGAACCAAGAATATTATTTATATTCTCAACGATTATTCTCGCAATAATAGGGCTTGTCATGGTATTTAGTTCGAGCTCAATCATTGCGATGGAAAATTATGCAGACTCCTTTTTTTATCTTAAACGACAAAGCCTATTTCTATTAATTGGCTTATTTATCATGCTCATTTGTTCAAAGATTAATACAAATGTATTATCAAAAAACTATAAATTTTTCTATATTGTTGGAATAATTCTACTTTTATTAGTTCTAATACCTATGCTTGGAAGGAAATCTGGTGGTGCAACTCGATGGATTCAAATACTTTCATTTTCTATACAGCCTATAGAAATCTCGAAATATATGCTGTTAATTTTTATTGCACAGCACTTAAATATAAAGAATGCGCGTATTAAAGAATTTAAGATTGGTGTTGTATCAACCTTGCTACCTTGTCTCCCCTACCTTTTCTTACTATTATTGCAACCAGACTTTGGAAATACAGTTTTAATTTGCATTACGATTTTTGGGATGATTATATTATCAGGTGCACGAATGAGTCATATACTTAGTCTCTTTCTCCTACTAATTTCATCATTCATTAGCTTAATTTATATAGCACCATATAGAATGAAAAGAGTAATGTCGTTTCTAAATCCCTATGAAGATCCACAAGGTAGTGGTTATCAAATTATTCAATCATTCGTTTCATTTGCAAAAGGTAAATTCTTTGGTGTTGGATTAGGAAATAGCTCACAAAAACTCTTCTACCTTCCTCAGGGATACAATGACTTTATTTTTTCTATTATTGCTGAAGAATTAGGATTTCTAGGGTCTATGGTAATAATTATATTATTTGGCATCCTTATTTATAGTGGCTTCAAAATGCTTGAGAGAGCAAAAGATTTATTTTCTAGAAATCTGATTTCTGGAATAATCATACTAACTTCACTTCAAATTATAATTAATATTTCTGTAACAATTGGCTTAATGCCAACGAAAGGGGTTCCCTTGCCCTTGATTAGTTATGGGGGAAGCTCTTTAATATTTACACTCTTCGCTTTAGGTTTAATTTTAGCTCTAGACAGGAGAAGAAATTGAAAAAAGTTTTGATAGCACTCGGGAGTACAGGTGGTCATATATTTCCGGGCATATCAATTTTAAATCATCTAGAATCAATAGATAATAAAATAGAAGTAAAGCTAGTAAATTCGATAGATAGCAAAGTTCTTATTCCTAACCTTACAAAAAGGAACGAAATATACAAAATTAAGTCAACTGGGTTTGTTGGAAAATCATTTATAAATAAAATAAAATCTTTGGTCTTTTTTATATTTTCAATAATACAATCTTTAAAAATTATTTTTCAATTTAAGCCAGAAATTATTATAGGAACAGGGGGTTTTGTTTCACTCCCAATAGCACTTGCTGGATATGTCTTTAATAAAAAAATTTATATAGCAGAAGGAAATTCTGTTCCAGGATTATCAAACAGAATAATATCTAAGTTTTGCGATAAAATATTTATTAATTTCGAAGAATCAGAAAAATATTTTAAAAAAAATATGTGTGTTAAAACTGGATTCCCTATCAGAAAACTAACTTTTAATATCGGTATTAAAAAAGATATAGATATTTTTATATTAGGTGGAAGTCAAGGATCAGCTGTTCTGAATGAAAAAGTTACCAAAACAATTTATCGGTTCTTAAAGAGAACCAATAAAGAGAGAAATCAGGAAATTATTAGGATTGTTCATCAATGCGGGTCAAAAAATAATGCTGAAATTAAGGCTTATTATAAGAAATTAAAAAAAGAGTTTGGTTTTCTTGAATATGAAGTTTATGAATTTATAGAGAATATTGATAATTTTTATCAAAGAACAAAAATACTTATTTCCAGAGCTGGGGCTAGTACAATAGCTGAAAGTTTATTTTATCAAATTCCTACAATTTACTTCCCAATAACAAGCTCTTCAGGCAACCATCAATATTTAAATGCAAAAGAAATGGTTAGTAAAAATTTTGGTCTCATGTGCCCGGAAGACATAACGCCAGAATTATTTTCAGAAAGCATATTCAAACTTTTATATAATAAAGAAATTAATCAAAGTATATCAGGAAGTTTAAAAAATAATGCTATTAACTTAAAAGAAGATTCAGCATCAAAGATTATCAAAGGAATTTTAAATGACAAAAAATAATATTAAAAAAGTCCATTTCATAGGAATAGGTGGAATTGGAATGAGCTCATTAGCTTTCTTTTTAAGAGGGAAAGGTATTGATGTTTCTGGTTCAGACATTGGGACTGAGCAAATTATAAAGAAACTTAAAAAAAACGGATGTAAAATTACCAATACTCATAAAGGGAAAAATATAAACAATCATGATCTAGTAGTTTACTCGTCCGCCATAAAAAAAAACAATCCTGAAATTATTGAAGCTAAAAAGAAAAATATTAAAATACTGAAGCGTGGTGAGGCCTTAGGTTTTTTCACTAAGTCAATGAAAAACATAACTATTACTGGATGTCATGGGAAAAGCACAACGTCTTCTATTTCACATTTTATAATTAATAATTCCAAAATAAGTCTAACTGGCTTTATTGGTGCGGAAGATAAAATATTAAAATCAAATTTCTATCAAGGAAAATCAAAATACTGTTTGATCGAGGGAGACGAAAGTGATAACAGCTTTAACAACATTAATTCACATATTTCGTTAATAACAAATATAGATGATGACCATTTAGACTTTTACGGTTCGAAAAAGAGACTTTTGCTCGCATTTAAAGAATTTATTTTAAATACAAAATATAAATGTCTAGTGAATGTTGATTCCCCAATGCTAAAGGATTTAATAGAAAGTATTTCATCAAAAAAAATTATAAAATTCAGTCAAAAAATTAGCGACAATACTGATTATTCTTTTCAAATATTAAAGAATAAATATACAACAGTTGAATTGTTCAAAAAAAATAAAAGCTTAGGTATTTTTAAATCTAAACTACTAGGTGAATTTAATGCATATAATCTTGTTGCATCAATAATTTTGGCTTTAGAGTTGGGGATTAAGATTCAAGGAATTAAAGAGCTTAGTCAAAAATGCAAAGCACCAAAAAGAAGATTTGAAACAATAATCAGTAATAAAAAAATCAAAATCATTGATGATTATGCACATCATCCAACAGCAATTAAGGCTATAAGAGAGAATATAAATAAAAACTTTGCTAAAGATAATATAATATTAATTTTCCAACCCCACAGATTTTCTAGAACCAAAATTCTTCTGAACGACTTCATTAAAGAGTTGAGTTTGTGGAATAGACTGTATCTTGTTGATATATATTCAGCATTTGAAAGACAACAGACTGACATACTAGATCTTTTTAAAGAAATAAAAAAAATTAATCCTAATGCACTTTATTTTAAAAATAAAGAAACATTAATAAACAAAATTCTTTCGAAATCAAGAGATAAGAAATATACTATTTTGACTATGGGGGCAGGAGATATTCGTGATGTCGGTATCAAGCTTAAGCAAACAATTTAATTTTTTCGAGGATTTTCTCATAAAAGAAAATATTAAGTTTTTCTCCAGCTATAGTATGAGTAAATATGCATCTTGGAGAGTTGGTGCGACGACTCCATTTATTATTTATCCTAAAAATTTAAAAGAATTTAAATTAATAATTTTAGAAGCTAAAAAAAGAAAAATTAAATTTTATATATCAGGAAATGGATCAAATAGTTTATTTGTTAGACTGTCTAAAACAATTATTATAAGTACAAAAAAGTTAAATAAAATAAAATTCGGTTCCGATGGCAAGGTCACTGTAGAAGCAGGAGCATCGTTAAATTTAATGCTTAATAGATCGTTAAAAAAAGGGCTTCTAGGGTTTGAATTTTCTTCTGGTATTCCTGGAACTATTGGCGGTGCACTGATTACAAATGCTGGTGCAAATGGTGGGACAATATCTGAGATATTAGAATCAGTTACTTTTCTTAAAGAAAATTCGGAAATAGAAGTTCCGAAAAGCAAAATTCTTTTTGGCTATAGGTACAGTTCTATCACAAGAGAAGATATTATTATCAAAGCAAACTTTAAACTTAAATCAGGTAATACAGCTACCGCAAAAGAAAATATAAAAAACTATATTAAACATAGAAATAAAACTCAACCCGTTGAATATCCCAGTGCAGGAAGCGTATTTATGAATCATCAAAATGGTAAGGCAGGTAAGATTATTGAAGATTTAGGACTAAAAGGTCTATCAGTTGGAGGTGCGCAGGTTTCTCACCTTCATGGAAACTATATAATCAATACAGGTGATGCAAAAATTAAAGATGTAAAAAATTTGATTGAAAAAATACAAAAAATTTCAAAAGAGAAAGAGGGAATAATTTTATCGACCGAAGTAAAAATTATTGATGAATAATGCGTAGAATCCTATTAGCTGCAATAATCATAGTATCATTATTTATTTATTTTCCAGTATTTTGTTTTGTAGAAGAGATTATCATTGAAGGAAACAACCTAGTTCCAAGCGAAGAAATAATAAAGACTTCGGAAATCAATGGAAAAATTTTAGCTTTTTATAATAAAAATGAAACTATAAATAAAATCATGGGAATTAAATTAATTAAAGATATCAGGATTGAACAAGTTTCTTTTAACAAAATAAAGTTGCTACTTAAAGAGAAAGATATAATTATGTCTGCGAACATTAGTGGGACTCTTGGACATATAGATGAAAATAGTAAATTTATCAAAAATATTTCAGAATATTTAATTAAAAACTATCCTATTTTAACAATTGAGTCGGAATCTCAAATCAAAAAGGGTGTGCTATTACTTAAATTATTGAACAAAGAGAAGGTTTTCATAAGTGATGATATTTCAGAAATATTAATCGATAAAATAATGGGTGCAACTATTTTTACTAATGATGGAATAGAAATTTACTTGGGAAAAGAAGAATTTAAGAAAAAAATAAAAAATCTAGCCATTATTTTAAAAAATGGAAAAGATAAGAATATGAAAGAATCTTTCATTGATGTAAGTAATATAAATAAGGGTGTTGTAAATTATAATCTTTAGGATTATAATGGCATAAATGGCAGAAAGTAATGTAATTGTTGGACTTGATATTGGAACTACAAAAATCTTATGCTTGGTAGCTGAAGTGAGAGCGCCTGGTGATGTGGAGATTATTGGAGTTAGTTCTTACCCATCTAAAGGTTTACAGAGAGGAATAGTTTTAAATATAGATAGTACTGTTGATTCGATTCGTCAAGCAATTGAAGATGCAGAAAAAATGGCAGGAACAGAAATTACAAGCGTTATAGTAGGGATTGCAGGAGGGCATATCAGAAGCCTTAACGGTCATGGCATGATTACTCTCAGGAACAGAGAAGTTACAAAAAGAGATTTAGATAGAGTAATTGAATCTGCAACCGCTGGTGCTCAACCCGCTGATCGAGAAGTTATCCATGTTATGCCGCAAGAATTTATTGTTGATGGTGAAAGAAAAATTAAAGACCCTGTTGGCTTATACGGTGTTAAGTTAGAAGCAAAAATTCACATGGTTACTGCCCAAGTAACTCAGGCAAAGAATCTTGTTAAATGTGTTCATAATTCCGGAGTAGATGTTCAGTCCTTAGTTTTAGAACAAATTGCCTCAAGTGAAGCAGTATTGACTCCTGATGAAAGAGATGTTGGAGTTGTACTTTTAGATTGTGGTGGTGGTACAACAGATATTGCAGTTTTTTCTGATGGCGCAATAAAGTACACAAGTAATATTACAATTGGCGGCGATTTTTTAGATAACGACATCTCTTTTGGACTAGGTGCATCTAAACAAGTTGCAAAAGAAATCAAAGAAAGGTATGGAATTGCTTCGGCTGATCTTGTTGATGGTGAAGACGAAATCAAAATTGATAAAATTGCAGGCAGTGGAAGAAAAAAAATTAGTCAACTAGAATTAGCCAATATAGTTGAACCCAGACTTGAGGAAATATTTACAATGGCACGAAGAGAAATCATGAGATCTGGTTATCACGATATGCTTCCAGCTGGATGTGTAATAACTGGTGGCTCAATGGCAATAAAAGGGGCAGACTATCTTGCTCAGAAAATCTTAAACATGCCTGTCAGATTAGGTGTACCTAATCAAATAACTGGTCTTGAAGAGCTGGTTTCTAAGCCGGAATGTGCTACAGGTGTTGGCCTTCTTATTTGGGGATCTAACAACCAAGAAGCTGCTAAAAGCTCTAAAATCAGGATCAGAGAAGCCCAGGTCTTTAAAAAGGTCTTTAGCTCTATGAAAACGTGGTTTGCTGATCTATTCTAAATAGTGCTTTTTCTTACTTTTTATTATATAATACTAAATATAGTAGTTACTTTTTTTTAGTACACTACATATTGTTATTTATAAGGGAGACGTTATGCCAACTTTTGAATTTTCTGGGGAAATCGCAGGTACACCAAAAGAAGACCTCTTCGATAGCTTAGGAGCCAAAATTAAAGTTATAGGTGTCGGTGGAGCTGGTGGAAATGCTGTTAATAGTATGATTAACGATAAAATTGATGGGGTTGAATTCATAGCAGTAAATTCTGACTTTCAAGACTTACAAAAATCACAAGCTAAAAGAGTTATACAAATTGGAAAAAATATTGCAAAAGGACTAGGGGTTGGTGGAAATCCAGAATTGGGGAATGAATGTGCTAAAGCAGATCAAAACGATATAACAGAAGCACTCCAAGGTTCTGACATGGTTTTTATAACAGCTGGAATGGGAGGTGGAACTGGGACTGGGGCATCACCTGTTGTAGCAAAGTTAGCTAAAGACGCTGGGGCACTTACCGTTGCAATAGTTACAAAGCCTTTTACTTTTGAAGCAAATAAGAGAATTGCACAGGCTGATTTAGGGATTTTAGAACTAGCGAAAGAAGTTGATTCGTTGATTGTAATTCCAAATGATAAATTAAATGAAGTTCAACAAATTTCCGGAATCTTAGATTCATTTAGAGCAGCAGATGATGTTCTCACAAATGCTGTTCGGGGTATTGCTGATATAATCGTTGGCTCTGGTTTTATAAATGTAGATTTTGCTGATGTCAAAAAAGTAATGAAAGAAAGCGGTGGAAAAGCTTTAATGGGAACCGGTGAAGGAGAAGGAACATCTAGGGCAATTGAGGCTGCAGAAAATGCGATAACAAGCCCGCTTCTGGAAGATATTTCAATCGAGGGCGCAACAGGGATACTTATTAATGTTACCGCTTCAAGTAATTTTACTATTGATGAACTAAATGAAGCATGCAATCACATTAAATCAAAAGCTAATCAAAATGTTGAATTAATATTCGGACTTGTTGTAAATGAAGTATTAGGAGACAAAGTTAAAATAACCGTCATTGCTACTGGAATTGATGGCAACTCTAAGCCAAATATTTCTAATATACCAATTGAAGAAGAAGATAAAAATCAAATTAGCTTAGATCTAGATGATGAAATTATGAACAATATAGATGATGTGGAATCAGAAAATTCCGAAAATACCAATATAGACAATCTCCATCCATTAGGAGATGACGAACATTTTGAGATTCCTGCTTTTATTAGAAAACCAAAGAAATAAGTGTCTAAATAGCTGAAACTTTTTTTGCTTCATACCATAATGATTCTAAGTCATAAATTGCACGGGTCTCGGAATGAAAGATATGTATAAGTACGTCGCCACTATCAATTATAATCCAACGCTTATCGTTTGCCCCTTCAGTTTTCAGGTTTAATTGAAATTTTTTCTTAATATCTGTAATCAAGTTGTCCGCAAGTGACTTAACCCCTCTTTCAGAAGAAGAACTTACGATTATAAAGTAATCTGCAATAGAAGAAATCTCCTCAATATTTAACGCAACGATATCTTCCCCCTTCTTATCATCAAGCCAAGTACAAACAAATTTTATAAAATCTAAATTATTCATCAAACGTAAAGCCTTTCATTCAATATAAAATCTAACACTCTAGGAGACAAGTATTTCTTTGCGTCAGCAACTCTACCAGATGAAATAATTTTCCTAATACTCGAAGATGAGATATTAAACTTATTTTCCAAATTATAAAAATATAATTTTTTATCTTCTTTAGTTCTAATCTGATGAGCTCTTCCAGAAACCTTTTCTAACCTATATGAATCCTTATTTTTAATAATAAATTCCTCAACATTAATTAACTGAGGATCCCTACTAACTACAATAAAATCGATAAGCTTTTTTAATAACTCAGAATTACTCCAACTAGAAAGCTGAAGAAATTGATCACTTCCTAAAATTAAAAATAAATGATCATCAGTCCCGGATTCTATTAAGCTTTTAATTGTCTCAAATGTTGTATGATTCTTGTCTGAATCACTTTCCAGATTGCTTATCTCATAATTAACACTTTCCTTTTCTAGCTCGATATTGATCATATTAGATATTAGGTCAAAAGAAACAGTGCTTTGATTCTTATAATAAGGATTCATATTAGGAATAAATAGAATTTTATCTAAATTAAAATTTGGAACAACTTCTTTAATTAAAGAGATGTGTCCAATATGAATCGGATTAAAACAACCACCAAAAATTCCAATATTCATTATTTATAAATCACCATAATTGTGTTGCCAATTTTTCTAGTTGAAACAGATTTTACTTTTAACTTATACTTTTTATTTAAATTGTTGGAAATATTAAGTCCACCATGGCCCATAAAAGAAGGCGAATAATATAAAATTAGTTCATCAAACATATTAGACTTTAAAAAGTTAGTAAAAACTTTGCCTCCTCCTTCAATTAATGTTGATTGTAGATTATTCTTAGCTAATCGATTCAAAATAATCCTTGGGCTTAAACTGCGTACTTTCTCAATTTGGCACCCTAGACTTCTCAGCTTGTTTTCCTTGCTAGATTCTTTACTAAGATCTGTAAATATTATTGGCTTGTTCTGCAATTTGATTATATTCGATTTTAGTGGTGTTCTTAGTTGAGAATCTAAGATTATAGGCCTAGGCTGTATAATATCCTTTGACCCCTTTCCTCTATAAGTCAAACTAGGGTTATCCTTAATAACTGTATTAACTCCTATTAAAATTGAATCATATAAAGCCCGGATGCCATTAGAATGCTTCAATTGTTCAGTGTCACCAATCTTATTACTTTTTAAATCATTATTAAAAATCATCCCGTCTAGAGTCATGCAGATTTTTAATGTTACAAAAGGTTGATTCTTTTTAATAATTTTGGAATATCCTCTATTTAACTCATTATTTTCTTTCTGAAAATTAATAAAAGTCGTCTCAATATTATTTCTTTTTAATTGAGCCACTCCTCTACCATTAACTTTTGGATTTATATCAAGTGAACCATAAAAAACTTTTTTTATTCCTTTTTTTATAATTATATTCGTGCATGGCGGGGTCTTTTTACTTTTGTGTGAACATGGTTCTAAAGTTGTAACCAATGTAGCACCTTTTATGTTGTGGCCTTTTTTTTCTGCATCGGATATTGCATTTACTTCTGCATGAGGGCCCCCAAACTCTTCATGAAAGCCTTTGCCAATAATTTTTTTATTCTTTATCAATATCGCGCCAACCATGGGGTTGGTTCCTGTTCTATTTCTACCCATCTTAGCTAGGCTGAAGGCGTCTCGCATTATATCTTTCTCATTCATAAATTCAGTCCAAGCCTAAAAGGGCTTTAGAAAAATCTTCGGAGTCAAAAGGTATAAGATCTTCAATACCTTCTCCGATTCCAATTAATTTTATTGGTAAATTGTAATCATAGGAAGCAGATATAGCAAAACCAGCCTTTGATGTACTATCCAACTTAGTCAAAACTATTCCTGTAATCTTAATATTTGACTTAAACTTTTCAATCTGTGATAGAGCATTTTGTCCAGACGTACCATCTAAAACTAATAAATTCTCTTGCAAAATAACATCCGGATACTTATTTATTACTTTTTCAATCTTTGATAGTTCATTCATTAAATCTTCATTTGTCCCTAATCTTCCGGCCGTATCAACAATAATCACTTCAGAACCAGTAATCTTGGATTTTTCAATCGAAGAGAATACAACACTAGCAGGATCTTTATTGTCGCTATGAAAAAATTCTACATCTACCCTTTTAGCCCAGACTTTTAATTGATCTATTGCAGCGGCACGAAAAGTATCGCCTGCAACTATCATCACTTTTTTTTCTTTTTTAATTATATTTGCAAGCTTACCAATAGTTGTTGTTTTCCCACTACCATTTACTCCGCTAACCATAATTACTAATGTCTTTTGTGAATCTAAAATTATCTGTGAATCATCTTTATCTAGCATCACCTGAATTTCTTTTTGCAATAAAGATAAGTAAAGATTCTTATCAATCTCTTTATCTGTCTCGAAGTCTTTAATCTTATCCTTAAAATTTGATATTATTCTTTCCGAAGACTTATAACTTACATCAGCTAATATTAAAGACTCCATTAAATCATCTAGCAACTGCTCATCAATCTTTATTTTCTTTTTAAAGACCTCAGTTATTGAAGTGGATAAACTAGAGCTAGTTTTAGACAACTTCTCTTTAATAGCTGTAAAAAAAGCTTTGGTTTTTTCAAACATATGATTTTATTCTGTCATCAAATAAAATAATTTTCAATTATATGGGTTCTAATTGTCCAAATATTATTTAATTGTTTATAATTATACTTAATTTTATGAAAAAGGATTTTGTACACTTACATCTACATTCTCAATATTCACTTCTTGATGGAGCTATCAAATTTGATGAGTTATTCGAGGAAGTTGCTAATCAAGGCATGTCGGCTGTTGCTCTTACCGATCATGGAAATCTCTTTGGAGCTTACGATTTTTATAAACTTGGAAAGAAAAATAATATTAAACCCATTATTGGGTGTGAAGTGTACATAACAAAAGATAGAACTAAAAAAACACCCGAAAACAATAAAACTCATCATCTAACTGTTTTATGTATGAACCTTACTGGCTATGAAAATCTTTGCTCTTTAGTTTCCAGAGGGCATCTAGAAGGCTTTTACAGAAAACCTAGAATAGACAGGGAACTATTGTTTGAAAAAAGTGAAGGTTTAATTGTTTTAAGTGGATGTCTAAATAGTGAAGTTTGCCATAATATTCTTAAAGGTAAGAAAGATGAAGCTCTCAAAATAGCCAGTGAATATAAAAATGCTTTAGGGGACAGATATTTCATTGAAATTCAAGGAACTTTGTTAAAAGAACAAATTAGAGTAAATTCCACATTAAGAGAAATTGCAAAAAAATTAAAAATTCCCGTTGTAGCAACAAATGACTGTCATTATTTAACAAAAGAATGTTTTGACTCTCACGATGCATTGCTTTGCATACAAACAAATTCATTAGTTAAAGAAGAAAAAAGGTTTAGGTTCAGTGGGAATGAATTTTATTTAAAATCAAGAGATGAAATGATGGTCGCTATTGATAATGACGAAGAATCATTAGAGAATAGCTTGCTTATTGCTGAAAGATGTAATCTTGAATTTAACCAAAATGATTACCGTCTTCCAAAAATTGATAACGATAATATTTTATCAAATGATAACTTTGAATCATTAATTCAAGAATCATTGGAAATTAAATCGGCAGAGGGGCTGATTCCAAATGATCAAGTTACAGATTATAAGAAAAGAATACAACATGAAATTAACATAATAGAAAATATGGGTTTTGAGGGGTACTTTTTAGTTGTCTCAGATTTCATTAAGTATGCAAAAACTTCGGGTATTCCAGTTGGTCCAGGAAGAGGAAGTGCTGCTGGAAGCCTGATTGCCTACCTTCTTGATATAACCGAAGTTGATCCAATTAAGCATGGTCTTATATTTGAACGCTTTCTTAATCCGGAAAGAATTTCAATGCCTGATATCGATATAGATTTTTGTGGTGAAGGAAGAGACGATGTAATCAAATATGTAACACAGAAATATGGTCAAGATAAAGTTGCTCAAATAGGAACTTTTGGAACAATGTCCTCAAAGGCAGTAATAAAAGATGTTGGAAGAGTTTTAGGTTTTAATTTTGCTGATGTTAACAAGATAACAAATTTAATACCATCGTTTAGAGGTAAAGTTTATAGTTTGGACGAATGCTATAAAAAAATTAAAGAATTTAAAACCCTTATAAATTCAACTCCTCAGTTCTCAGAGTTGTATAAGCTAGGTGTTAAGCTTGAAAATTCTGTAAGACATTCTTCTACTCACGCAGCCGGTGTTGTGATATCTGATGAATCTTTGGAGAAAATGATACCTTTATATAAAGGCTCACGAGGTGAAACCGTTACCCAGTTCGATATGAATGCTGTTGAAGACTTAGGTTTTGTTAAATTTGACTTTTTAGGGCTAAAAACATTAACTGTAATAAAAAAAACAAAGGAATTTATTAATAAAAAAGGTACTGATATTGATGATTTATTAAAAAAGGCCGACTTAAATGATAAAAAAGTGTACGAACTACTTTCTTCTGGTTTAACAAGAGGGATTTTTCAAATTGAATCTAGTGGGATGAAAGATGTGTTACAAAACCTAAAGGCCGACAAGTTTGAAGACTTAGTAGCATTACTGGCTCTATATAGACCTGGTCCTTTAGACAGTGGAATGGTAGAGGACTATATACTAAGAAAAAATGGTAAAAGAGACATAAAATATCCGACACCTGAGCTAAAAGATATATTAGAAGAAACGCATGGTCTATTTGTCTACCAAGAACAAATTATGCAAACTGCGTCAATTCTTGCAAACTTTTCACTTGGAGACGCTGACTTATTACGAAGGGCCATGGGAAAAAAGAAAGCATCTGAGATGCTAGCACAAAAACAAAAATTTATGGATGGTGCTGAAAAAAATAAAATTTCAAAGAAAATAGCTTTAGATATTTTTGATACTATGGAAAAATTTGCAGAATATTCATTTAATAAAAGCCATAGTACCGCATATGCTTATATAACATTTCAAACTGCATTTCTTAAAACATACTTTCCATGCGAATTTATGTCGTCTCTAATGTCTTCAGAGATAAATCTTTCAGAAAAAATTGTCTCAAATATTCGTGAGTGTAAAGAGATGGACATAAAAGTGTTACCCCCAAATATAAATGAAAGTGGCTCTGGATTTACACCTTTAAAAAATTCAATACGTTTTGGACTGAATGCCATAAAGAACATAGGCGAAAACATTGTTAAAAACATAATTAAAATTCGAGCTGAAATCAATCAATTTTCTAACTTATTTGAGTTTTTATCTTTAATGGATTCAAGGAAGATGAACAAAAAATCCCTTGAAAGTCTTATTATGTCAGGTGCTCTTGATTGCTTCAATCATACAAGGTCAACTCTATTTGTTAATCTAGACTTACTTCTAAGTTTTGTAGGTCAAAGGAGCAAGGAAGATAATACAAATCAAGAAACCTTATTCACATTAGAGGAGACAATCACAGAACCAAATCTTATAATTCAAGATGAATGGTCCGACTTTGAGATTAGTAAAAAGGAAATTGAAACATTAGGGTATTCAATTAAATTAAAACCATTAGACATAGTTAAAGATAAGTTGTTAAAAATAAATTATCAAACTATCGACGAAATCAAAAGCCATGAAAATAAAAAGATTGTCACAGTTGCCGCCTTTATTACATCGATTGAAATTAAAACATCTAAAAGAAACTCGAACAAGTACGGCCTTATTAACCTTGAGGACTCAACGAATATAATCGAGGCAATTATTTTTAATCAGGAACTCGAAAAATATGAAGACATACTTCAAGTTGGGGCACCCATTCTGCTAACAGGCTCAATAGAAAAAGATGAGGAAAATTCAAAATTAATAATTAATTCTTATAACGATGTTGACTCTGTAAGATTAATAAATGATATTTCACTTCCAGTTACAATTAATCTTGAAAAGAATCTTAATAATGAAGAAACAATTAAACTAAAAAATTTATTCAATAAATTTCCTGGTAATAGTCCAATCGAAATATTCTATAAATACGAAGGAATTAAAGCTAATATATCGATTAACGGTATTACTGTAGACAACTCTGAAGAGTTCCAAGAAGAATTACTGAAAACTATCAACTAGAATTATGACTTATCGTTCAAATTTTGAATAATTTTCTTTATTTCCTCTGGCTTACTAGTTGAAACAAATACTTCTTGATTAGAATTACCAGATGTGGCATTCAATTTACATCCAACTAAGATTTCACCGTTACCCTGATAGATTTCTCTACCATATGTTACTTTTAAATTCTCTCCTTTTCCTTTTCCGACTTTAATAGCACCTGGGGTAATAAGCTTAATAGAAGAAATAGGTTCTAAAAATTTTTCTAAGAAAGAATCAAGATTTTTGATTCTTGAATGCTTTCTCATTATTTTTCCTTTTCTATGTTTATTTATAACCATTTAATTGTGCATCCAACTGGAAAAGTATCCTCTGGCTTAAACTCATCGTCAAGAATTGCATCCTTTAAATATCTTTTTTTAACTTTATCCACATCGCTCCAATTATCATCTAACTTCCCTTTATAAACTAAGATCCTTTCTTTGTTGAAAAGGAAAAAATGTGGCGTGTGAGTTGCCCCATAGGATAAAGCAATTTCTTGCTTTGGATCTCTAAGATACATAAAATTGAAATTATTTTCTGCGCTTCTAGTCTGCATTTTTTCAAAACTATCTTCTGGATAAGTCTTATCGTCATTTGAATTTATTCCAATGAAATCTACAGTTTCTAAGAAATCCTTTTGCAAGGATATTATTCTTTCTTCGTATGCGTGTACGTAAGGGCAATGATTACAAGTAAAAAAAACAACTATTTTCTTTTTATTAGATAGCATGGTTGAATCACAAAATTTATCATCAACTCCGAGTAGATTAAAATCTATAAACCTATCTCCTAATTCCATTTAATTTTCCTCCAAATCATGAATAAAAACTTTTTTCCTATATCCAGAATCAAACTGCACTGAGACAACATCTTCAATTACATCATCATCTTCCTGAACAATAAATCCAGAACCAAATCGATAATGAAATACTTTTTCATTATTATTCAAATCTGCAGACATTTCTGATTTCTCTAAATCAAATCTCAAAATATTTTCAGAATCTGCTATCTCATCAACAAATCTAGATTTTCCAGAAGGCATTGTTTGGCCAAAGACTTTTCTAAACATGGCATATGAGAGATGTAACTTTTTTATTGCTCTCGTTATAGCAACATAACAAAGTCTTCTCTCCTCTTCTAATTCGTCGGCATGATCATGGGTTCTAGAATGAGGAATAATCTGATCCTCCAATCCAACAAAAAAAACACAAGGAAACTCTAAGCCTTTTGCTAAATGTACAGTCATTAATGTTACAGATTCGGTTGAGGAATCCAGCCCGTCAACCGAGGACGATATTGAAAGAGTATTTAGAAACTCTGATAAATCATTATGATCAGTTGCTTCCTCGAAATCACTTATAACATTTATAAATTCTGAAATATTTTCTACTCTATCTTCATCATTCAGATATTCCTGATATTTTAATTGAACTAGAAGATGCTCAAATGATTCGGAAATTGACTGACTCTTTTTTAAATTTAACAAAAAATTATCAATACTTTCTATGAGTTTTCTTACTAGAATCTCAGACTTTTTACTAAATACCTTTGAATCTAAGCATATCCTTAATAAGTCAATATAATTTGACCCTTCATCTTTAAGATTTATCATCTTTTGTAGAGTCTTAGCACCAATTCCGCGTGGTGGAGTATTAATTATTCTATTAAATGCAACACTATCATCAGGATTTGATATTAATCTTAAATAACAAACAATATCTTTAATCTCAGCTCTTTCATAAAAACTTATATTTCCAAAAATTCGGTAATTAATTTTCTTTTTACGTAAACTGTCTTCAAGAACCCTCGATTGAGCATTCGTTCTGTAAAAAACTGCAATTTCATTTAATTTGAAATCTTCTTTGTACTCTAATATTTTTTTAGCAACATATTCTGATTCTATAATATCACTATAGTGGCTTACAAGTTCTACGCGATCCCCGTTTTCATTGCTAGTCCACAAATTCTTGTCCATTCTTTTTATATTGTTAGCTATTAATTTGTTTGCTACATCTAATATCTGAGGCGTTGATCTATAATTTTGTTCTAATTTATATATTCGAGTTTTTGGAAATAACGATTCAAAATTTAGTATATTTTCTACTGAAGCACCTCTCCAACCATAAATTAATTGGTTATCATCTCCTACGGCAAATAAATTTTCTTCTTTCGTTAAAAGCTGTTTAATTAATTTAAACTGAATTTCATTAGTATCTTGATATTCATCAATTAAAATATATTTAAAAATTTTTCTTAAATAATTTTTTACTTTTGCATTCTTTGAAACCAACTCATAACAATTAAGAATTAAATCCCCAAAATCCATAGCATTGTTTTCTTCTAATTTTTTTTGATAAGTCTCAATTATTTTTTTTCTATTCTTATCTTCAATAGACCATTCATCATATGGCAAAGAATTCTTTAACGTGTCAATTATTGACTTTATCAGCTGTGGAGAATACTGGTCAAGATCTAAATCTAAAGACTTAATAACATCCTTTAACAATCTTGTTTGATCACTTGTATCATAAATTGCGAACCCTTTTTTATACTTGGGGGCAAGTTCATCAATAAAAATTCTTAAAATTTTATATGATATCGAATGAAAGGTACCCATCCATGGGAAAATATTTTCCGAGCCCAGCATCGAACTTAATCTATCGCGGATTTCATCAGCGGCTTTATTTGTGAAAGTTAGAGCTAGAATTTGATTACTATCAGCAATTTCCAATTTAACTAAATTTAATATACGAAGAGTTAATATCCTTGTTTTCCCAGACCCGGCACCAGCAAGAACTAGGGCTGGCCCATTAATATGATTTGTAGCTTTTAGCTGATTTGGATTTAATTTATATTTATCTAATATGTTCAATTTACATCTTCAACAATCAAAATAATCTATAATCTTAATAATTTATCTTGACAAAGCAAGTAACATGCTTATCTTCTATATATCTATTAACTATACAGTAAAATAAGGAGGGGATTTTACATGAATATCAAACCTTTATATGACAGGGTTTTAGTTAAAATTAACAGTCCCGAAAATGTGACAAAGGGTGGAATAATAATCCCTGAAAATACGAATCAGGAAAAGCCACAGGAAGGTACAGTTGCTGCAGTAGGCACAGGTAAACTTCTTGACGATGGCACCATAATGCCGCTTGATGTCAAAGAAGGAGATGCTGTTTTATTCAATAAATACGGCGGAATGGAACTTTCTTTAGGCGACGGCGATTATGTTTTTTTAACACAAAATGAAATTTTAGGAATTATTGAATAACTTAGGAGGTTAAATTCAAAATGAGTGCAAAAGATATAA
>PAOQ02000012.1 GCA_002708105.2 bacterium
AGATCTTCTTCTGCAGCGGGCTGCGCAGGAATTGTTATTGTTTTTTTAATTTTCCATTCATCTTTTTCTAAATACCAAGTCCATATAGAAGCGGATAAATCTTGAGTATTAACAACTACTCCAACAAATCCATATGTATTTTTTGGATTTTTTGATGGTCTTAGTTCTAATACCATCTGGTGTTCTTTACCAAGGTCTAGTTCACGAAGATGATTATGAGATTTTAAATCCCAAACATGAAGTTTGTGGCCATATTTTCCGGCAACAGCAGCTTCAAGATTTAGTCCATTCTCAAAAAGATCTGGAGTTCCCCATTCAGAAGTAATAACTCTATCATGACCTAAGTGCCACCAAAAATCATATGCATAATGCTGAGGACCTCTATCATTTTCCCATTGTCCCTTAATATCTAAGGTTAAATGATCTATTAAAAAAATTCCTCCAGGTCCTTCCCCAGATTGAGAACCTCCTCCTAGAGCACTAACATAAATTCCTTCAGGGCCACAGTGTATTGTATGTGGTCTACTATATCCAGTCTTTTCCATAAGTTCTTCAGGTTCAATTGTTCTAACAATCTTTGGATCTTTCGGGTCATCTTTAGTATCAACAATATATAGTCTTGATGATCTAAGACCAGGTATTAAAAGATATCTTCTTTCGACATCAGGGTGCGGTGCATATGGGCAAAGGTGAGCACTACAAGCGTTCCATCCAAAGTGATGAAGTTCATCTCCTATATTTGGTAATGTTAATTCCCCAACTTTTGACAAATAAGCGTCAGATTCTGGATTAACATCTACAGTGGCAAGAGAGTCTGGCTTGCCATGGACATTTAATGTAGCTATATATGCTAGCTCTTCCTTAGGCGCTTCCATTGCCATTTTAGCAGTAGGGTAAAAAGTTTTATCAGCAGTAAGTCCCATTTTATTCCTCCACCTGGTTATATTTATAAAACCAGAAAAAATTAAATTTTAAGTTTATAACTAATACTATTTGTAGTTACAACAACATGAGTTTGATAGGCAACAACATGTGCTTGAAAGGCAAAAAACACAATCACAAAAACTACAATCACAAATTGTTTTAATCATAACAAACTCCAAAATTAAATTTGTAACTCAAAGAGGAAAGACATCGATTAATATCTTCACTCTATTTAGCAATTATTTATTAAAAGTCGTTGCAAGTTGAGTTAAATGACGACTTATTTATAATATTAGTATTTTATTCAAAAAAAATCAATAATTTTTCACTAAAAATTTGTAATATTATATTTTTTACTTATTATTTGTCTTTAAATATGGAAAAAGTACTCGAAGCCATTAAAAATAACTCCTTTTTTTCAAAAAATAATGTTTTAATTTTGGATTTTGTACTCGTTTTATGGGTAGCTTATGTTTTATTCCCAGTTTTAAGCGTTGGTTTTATATCTGACGATGCCTACAATTCCCAGGTATTAGGAAAGAATATAATGGAGGGAGTTGGCTTATGGGAAAGAATTTCTTCAGAAATTCAGGGGTGGCTCCATGGTGCCGGAAGATTTTCTCCATTTAGCTGGATTTACACTTATTCCTTATATTCTCTTTTACCTTCAGCTTTTATTGTTAAGCTGATAACTTTGATCCTTATAGTCTTTAATGTTTTATTTTATTCTAAAATAATTTTATTTATTACAAATAATAAGAACTTTTCATATATTTGCGCTTTTATTGTTCCTTTATTTTTTCAGCTTAGATTATGGCATGACCCAATAATGGCTTTTTCGTTTCTGATTCCTTTAGTTGGATTTTTTTTATTTTCAACTTTGATTTTATTGATCAATTATTTGAAAGAAAATAAACCTGGCACGATTTCTTTATTTTGTTTTATATACTCTCTATCTTTATGCACTTATGAATTAACATATGTTTTTATAAGTTTCTATATATTAATTATTATATTTAGTTCCACAAGAAATGGATGGTGGAAGATAATTCTATTAGTTCTCTTCTTAACGGGTATTCATTTATTTATTACGATTTACTTTAGAGATTCTAATTTAGATTCTTATCCAGGGTCAAACTTAAATTTTGATTATAAAGCAGTTTTTTCTTCATTATTGGTTCAAATAACATCAGCTTTTCCTCTTTCTTGGAAACTGGCAAATGCCCCAGCTCATGAATCTTTTACTAAAATTTCCTATTCACCATTAGTTGTATTTTCTATTTTCTCATTATTTTTTGCTTTTCAATTTAATAGAATTAAAAATAGTTTATTTAAATCTGGGGTATCAGTTAGGTTATTTATTTTTTCTCTTGCTCTATTGTTTGTTCCGGCCGTCCCTATTGTTTTAACTGGTCATCAACATGAATTAATTGATATGGGATTCGGATATGGGTACATAGTTGTATTTCTTCAATATTTTGGGTCAGCAATTTTATTTTTGTATTTAATTTATTATTTAAAGAATAGGTATTTGTTTAGAAATGAAAGAGCTTTCGTTCTAATTTTTTTAATAATTTTATCAATAGGCTATTTTACAAGAGTTGAAAATTCATTCGTTGTCCATGAAGTGAATAAAGCTTATAAATACCCCAGAGATTTATTAAGGAAATCTATTGATAGCGGTATTCTCAATGGAATACCTAGCGAAGCATTGTTACTGAGAAATGAGAGGTACCCTTCGGATCATCGATGGTTTTACGTAATGAATACAGGAAGAAAGATGAATGTTTGTGGTATCAATCTGATTTTTGAATTTCCAAAATGCTTTGAAGAAAAAATTGATAAAGAGCATATCTATGGATTGGCATATTTTATGAGCAAAGATTACAAGAATGGATCAGTTTTTGTAGCAAAGCTTCAAAATGTATCAGTTATAGAAGGTGTACCAGTTAATATGAAATTTCAAAACTACAAAGTTTACAGTTCAAAAACTAATAAACTTGAAGAAGTTTCAACAAGTAAAACTTACGATTTACTAAAAATTGCAAACACCGAGGTAGGTAATAATTCAAACGATTATGACTTAAGGGATTTTGAAGTTGATCAGGTTTCTTATGCTTTCAAAAGCTTTTATTCTCGAGAAGGAGGAAAGCGTGGCTATCTTAGATGGTCTTCAGGTAAATCAATTATGATAATAGATAATTCTAATAGTGAATCTTTAAAAAAGATCTTATCTTTAACTTTAATTAGACCAAATTCAAAGCATCAACATGCCTCGATATCTATCACTCATACCATACCGGGAAGTAGAGGGTTTTTGGAGATGAGTAGATATTTTGTGTTAGGTCAGAAAGAGATAGAAATAATATTAAACTTGAAACCTGGTATTAATTATCTAAATTTTAAGAGCAATTCGCACCATATCGATAATGGTGATCCTAGAAATATAGTTTTTGGTATCGGAAATTATATTCTATATGACTATCCAGACAATTAAACATTTTAATTCTTGATTGATATAGTATTATGTTTCTATGTCCCATAAATTATCTGATTCTGCACAAAATTTGTCAGGACAACCTATGTTTCGAATGCTCTCGAAAATTCAAGAAATTGAAAAAAAAGGGAAAAAGATTTTACATTTTGAACTTGGAGATCCAGACTTTCCAACACCAAAAAATATTAGCGAGGCAGCTATAAAAAGCATCCTGGATGGTCAAACTCATTACTCAAATTCTATGGGTATTTCTGAATTAAGAGAAGCTGTGCAAAAAACTACTGAATTATCAAGAGGATTTAGACCTGATTTTAATCAAGTCTTAGTGACCCCAGGAGCTAATTATATAATTTACTTAGCTATTTCAACTTTAGTTAATCCAGGAGAGGAAGTATTAATGCCTGATCCTGGTTTTCCTACTTATACCTCAGCTGCAAATTTTATAGGAGCAAAGCCAGTTTATGTTCCGTTGTATGAAAAAAATTCTTTTCAATTATCTCCTGCAGATCTAGAGCAGAAAATAACAAAAAAAACAAAACTTATAATTATCAATTCACCTGCAAATCCTACTGGTTCAGTCATGACAAAAGATGAAATTTTTCAGGTTGCAGAAATTGCAAAAAAACATGATTTATATTTGCTAACAGATGAGGTGTATTCAAGACTTATTTTTGATTCTGAGAAAGGTTTTTTTAGTCCTTCAACTCTGGATAAATGTAGAGAAAGAACAATTATTATAAATGGATTTAGTAAAGCTTTTGCAATGACAGGATGGAGAATAGGGGTTGCAATAGGGCCAGCTGAGATAATTGCAAAAATGGGGTTGATAGTTGAGACAATATCTTCCTGTACCCCTCCTTTTTGCCAATATGCTGGGCTCGAAGCAGTAGTTGGTGATCAATCAGAATTAAAAAAAATGAAAAAAGAATATTTTGAAAGAAAAAAAATCCTAGTAGAAGGTTTAAATAATGTAAAAGGGATTAGTTGTGTTGATCCAGGAGGTGCTATGTATGTGTTCCCAAATATTACAGGTACTGGTATGACAAGTGATGCATTCTCCGAGTATGTATTGGATAATATTGGGGTTGGAGTTCTACCAGGAAATAATTTTGGTATTAATGGGGAAGGATATATTAGAATGTGCTATGCTACTTCTCAGGACGATATAGTTCTTGCATTAAGTAGATTAAAAGAGTTATTTGGATAGGTATGAATAAAATTCGTGTTGCAGATGTAATAATAGATTTTTTAATAGAAAAAAAAGTAGACACTATTTTTGGTCTTATGGGTGGTGGGGCAATGTTTCTAAACGATGCCCTTGCTTTAAGATCTGATAAAATTAAAACAATTTTTAATCATCATGAACAAGCAAGTTCAATGGCTGCAGTTGGGTATTCTAAGATGAAGAATTCTTTGGGTGCCGCTATGTTTACAACGGGCTGTGGTTCTACGAATGCTGTAACCGGAGTACTTGATGCATGGCAAGACAATCTTCCATGTATATTCATTTCGGGTCAAGTTAAAAGAAAAGAGACTTCAAGGAATATTAGACCAAAGACAGCTTTGAGGAACTTTGGAGTACAAGAGGCTGATATAATTTCAATAATAGAGAACATTACCAAGTATTCTAAAATGTTAAACGAGCCCGATGAAATTTATGATGAACTAGAGAAAGCATATGAAATTGCAATTTCAGGTTGCCCTGGGCCAGTATGGCTTGATATTCCCTTAGATGTTCAAGCAGCTCCTGTTGTAAAAAGAAAATGGTCTAAAGACAAACATGTTGTACCTCAAGTTTTCAAAAAAAATCTTCCTAATCATATAAAGAAAATTACTGCTCTTCTTAAGGAAGCCCAAAGACCCATATTAGTTGTAGGAAATGGAATACGTTTAGCTAAAGTAGAAAAACAGTTCATAGATCTGGTCAAGAACTGGAAAATACCTGTTGTCTCATCATATCTGGCTATCGATGTATTCCCCAATACTCATAGTTACCATTTGGGAACTTTGGGTGCAAAAGGAAACAGAGCTGCTAATTTTGCGATCCAGAACTCTGACTTAGTCATCGCTTTTGGCTGTAGAATGAGTGTTCCATTAACAGGATTTGAATACAAGACTTTCGCAAGGGAAGCTAAAATCTGTATTATTGATATAAATAAAAGCGAACATAAAAAGGACACAATTAGAATTGATTCTTTAATTAATCAAGATTTATCATTACTAGTACCAAAGTTACCTAAAATTAATTTCCAATCTCAATGGAAAGATTGGCTAAAGAAATGTATTAAATGGGAAAAGCAATGGCCAGTGTGTAACGACTATCAGCGAGATGATTCTAAGGGTATTAATTTGTATCATTTCTATGAAATATTTAATAAGGTAAATAACATTAGCTCAGCTGTAGTTGCTGATGCAGGATCCGCGGGTTATGCATCTGCGCAATCAGTAAAAGTAAACAAAAATCAAAGATATATTATGCCTGGCGGTCAAATGGAGATGGGCTTTACTCTTCCTTGCTCAATCGGAGTTGCGTTCGCTGATCCAAAGAAAATGGTCTTTGCAATAACTGGTGATGGATCTTTTCAATTAAATATTCAGGAGCTTCAGACTTTATCGCATTTTAAACCAAATATAAAATTAATTATATGGAACAATAGTGGTTATCTTTCAATAAAGTCTACACAAAATAGATTCTTTGAGGGTAGAAAAATAGGAGCTGGACCGGAAAGTGGTCTTACCTTTCCCGAGATAAAAGATATTGCCAAAGCATATAAGCTACCATTTAAAAGAGTATCAAAAGCGAAAAAGCTAAGTGAGTCACTTGAGTGGCTTAAAAGTTTTAATGGACCTGGAATTCTTGAAGTTATTTGTCCCCCAGAACAAGAAATTATACCAACCGCTGCATCTAAAACCTTAGATGATGGAAGCATGGTTTCGACTCCATTAGAAGATATGTATCCGTTCTTAGATGAAGATGAATTCAGAGAGAATATGATAATTAGTCCAATTAAAAATTAATTCTTTCTTTTTCTACTACCAATGGCATATTTTGATTTTTTGCTTGGTTGATAATTAGATATTCTGTAATAAGACCTAAAAATAACAATTGTACAGAAGAAAAAAGAAGTAATGATAATGAAATAAAAGAGAACTGTTCATGTAAATAAGAGAAATTAATCAAAGGACCTAATAATTTACTGATAATTATTAATAATGTGATGATTGTTGAAAAAAGACCAATTATAGAAATTAATTTAAATGGCAAAGTTGATGTTGATACAATGCCTTCAACTGCTACTGAATATAAAGAAAGGAAGTTGTTTGTTGACTTCCCAGTCTCTCTGTTTCCTGCATCATAATAGTAAATATTTTTTTCAAAATTTAGTTCAAGAAGTTGACCACGAAAATATGGTTTTCTATCATTAATTTGTTTTAAGACTTCATAGACTTGTTTATCATATATGCCAAATCCATGAAAATTAGGGATTTGATTATAATCAGCAAAGAAATTAATTAGTTTATAATATGTTTTCTTTAAGAATTTAAAACCTTGCTTTGTGCTTTTTGGTACTGCTAAAACCATCTTGGAACCATTTTTCCATTCTTTAATCAAATATGGAATAACAGATGGTGGATCTTGAAAATCACATACCATTTGCATGATTGCATCACCACTTGCTTGCAGCATCCCATAATATGGAGAAATTAATTGCCCATAGTTTTTAGCATTAATTATTAGCTTTATATCTTTATCACTAGAACACAATTCTTTAATTTTTTCATGTGTCTTATCTGTAGATCCATTATCGATAAATATGATTTCATATTTATCATCTTCTAGCTGATTTTTAAATATAGTTCTGATTTCATTTGCAATTTTTACAACATTATCTTCTTCGTTAAAGCATGGAATTACAATAGAAATTAAGCTCATGCAAAAGTATTATATCTTATAACTTATCCATTAAAAATAAATATTTGCAAATGAACGATTTTTATAGGGAGTTTATAAACTCATCTATCGTTGAATGCAGCCTTTCAAACATATCGTCTGTCATTCCATGATGAACAGGAAGTAAAAAAGCTCTTTGCATAACTGCATCAGAATTCATATATCCAAGTTTTGAAGTTTTATAATTTTTTGATTTCATCATTGGTTGCCTCATAATATTGCCGGTAAAAACAACTCGAGTTTGTATGTCCCTTTTTTCTAAGTAAATTTGTATATCCCTTCGTGTAAACTTGGAGTTTTCTTTTATTAAAATAGGGAATGCTAACCATGCTGTATCTGCATTTTCTTTTTCAATAGGATTAGAGAAGAACTCAGAATGTTTGCTAAAAAAAGTGGATTGAATTTTAAAATTTTTCTGTCTTATCGCCATATTATTTTTAAGTTTCTCAAGTTGAGCAAGACCAAAGGCTGATCCTATTTCACTTCCCTCTAAATTATAGCCCGGTAATTCAAATACAAATTTTGCATCATATTCAATTCCATCTAAATTTATATTAAATCTGTTTTCTATATCCTCACTCTTTTCATCAAATAACGACGAACTTCGACCCCAAGATCTAAGCAGTTTTCCCTTTTCCAGAACTTTTTTATCATTAATTGCCAATGCTCCACCATTTCCTGCACAGTTTATAATGTGTGAACCATAGAAGCTTGTAATTGAAATATCGGAATAGTGTCCAGTGCTCTTTCCATCTATTGTTGCACCNAGGGTATCTGCAGAGTCTTCTATGACAACTAGGTCGTATTTATCCGCAAGTGCTCTAATTTCTTCCCAGTTACATATATTACCCATTAGATTTGGAGCAATAATTGCAACAGTGTTGTCATTTATTGATTGTTCAATCTGAGAAACATCAATACAATAAGTTAATGGTTCAACGTCAACAAAAGAGGGAATAAGATCATTTTTTAGCAAACAACCTACCGTTGTTCCAAAAGTTAGTGCTGGAGTTATAACTTCACTTCCTTTAGGGAAGTCTAGGGACTCAATTCCAATAAAAAGAGCAGATGAGCCTGAGTTTACATATAAACAATGTTTTTTTTCAAATAGTTTTGCTATTTTTGATTCAAATTGCCTTGCATAATTACCCATCTGGGTTGATTCATTTAAGCATTTAACAACAGCATCAATTTCTTCTTGTCCGTAGACAGTTTTTGCGTATGAGATTTTATCCATTTTATTATTTACAATTAAAAAAAAGTATTTTTATATCTTTATGTTATATAGAACACATAAAAAAGTCAAAGATCATAGATAATTAAAACAAAGCTAGTTTTTTTTATTGTCTATGCTATATAATTATTTCGTAATGAGTAAATCGATTGCCAATATTTTAATGAAAGATGTTATTAGGATGACAAATCTATCCAAAACCTCTCATGTAGGAGGCTGCCTTTCTTGCTTAAATATTATCGATGTACTCTACACCGAAATAATGAATATCGACAATAAGAATCCAAAATCACAGAAGCGAGATAGGTTTATCTTAAGCAAAGGACATACAGCTGCCGTTGTATATTCAGCTTTAGCAAACAAGGGCTTTTTTCCTAAAGAGCTATTGGATACATTTTTCGAGGATGGAACGATGTTGCCTGGTCATATTGACCATAAAGTTCCTGGGGTTGAGTTTTCAACCGGATCTCTTGGACATGGTTTAGCTGTTGGGATAGGAATGGCTCTTTCGCTACGAAATAAAAAAAGTAAGTCAAACGTATATGTTTTATTAAGTGATGGTGAAATGAATTCTGGAAGTACTTGGGAATCTATAATGTTTGCAGGGCACCATAAGATTTCTAATCTAATTTGTATTGTTGATAAGAATTCATTTCAGGCTCTAGGGAAGACGAATAAAGTAATAAATCTTGATCCATTGGATAAGAAATGGAAATCCTTTGGTTGGAAAACATATGATATTGATGGACATGATAATAAAAAAATAAAATCTGCACTTATTGCGGGTAAAAAATCTATAAATAAGCCAACAGTTGTAATTTGTAATACAATTAAAGGGAAAGGGCTTAAGGGTTTTGAGGGCAAGCTATTCTCTCATTATCGACCACCAACTGATAAAGATTTAGATAATTTCGTTAAGGTTTCTAGTAATGAGAAATAGATTTATTAATAGGCTACTAAATTATCGCAAAAAAAATAATAATATATTTTTACTTTCTGGTGATTTGGGATATACAGTTCTTGAGCCATTTATTGAAAAATATCCAAAAAATTTCTTCAATATAGGAGTAGCCGAACAAAATATGGTTGGAATTGCCGCAGGCTTAGCTCTTGAAAATAATAAAGTCTTTACCTATTCAATATCAAATTTTGCTACATCACGATGTCATGAGCAGATTAGAAATGATGTTTGCTATCATAACTTAGATGTAACAATCGTTGCTGTTGCTGGTGGGCTAGCTTATGGTTCGCATGGTTATACTCATCATGGAATAGAGGATATTGCGATAACGAGATGTTTGCCAAATATGACAATCTTTATACCCTCTGATAGATATGAATTAGATTATTGTTTTAAGAAAATTACTAAAAATAAAAGCCCAAAGTATCTAAGACTTGTAAAAAATGGCGAACCTAATCTTTATAGTAAACCAATTTCTGGTGATAGTAATTTGATTGAACACCGAAAACTTTCTGATGTAAACATTCTAGCTTGTGGATCTATTTTAAAAGAAGCCATAGATTGTTGTGACTTTTTTAAAAATAAAGGCGAAAATATAGGACTATTTTCATGCCCTATAATATCTCCAGAAACAACTAGTGAATTAAAAAAACTATTAACAAAGAAAAATGTTTTTCTTACTTTAGAAGAACATAAAAAAATTGGTGGCTTTGGTAGCTATGTTTCCGAAATTTCTTCATCACTTAAAAATCCACCAAGGATTATCATCTGTGGGGTTGCTAATGACGGATATAATTTAACAGGGAGTCAGCCATATCTTAGAAATTTATTTGGTATAGATTCAAATTCTTTAATTAAAAAAATAAAAAAACTATTATAATAGATACTACTTAATAAGAAATTTTGATGGGTCTATGATTTCAGGATTTTTTTTATAAAAAGTATATACAGCCTCAATGCCTTTATTGATTGGCGTAAAAGATAAGTTTGGCATAGCTTGTTTTAATTTTCCATTGTCACCACTATATTTTGTCGATATTCCTTTTTTCTTTATAACTATTTTCTTTTCTTTATCTAAGCTATTTATAATTTTTGCAATATCTATAAGCTCATATTCATTATCGGGACAGATATTATAGTCTCCGCTTAAAGGTGTGTTGAGAATAAAGTTTTCAACAATTGCAGCTAGGTCCTCAATGTACAGGAAACTAAAAACAGCATTTTGGTTAACTATAATTTCCTTTGATGTAAGCGCTTGTGCACAAAGGTTTGGAATCAACCTGAATCTCCAATCATCTTTTATTCCAAACATTCCAAATAGTCTTAAATTAAAAATATTACTAGATAACCTACAATGGATATTCATAAAATATTTAGAGAGACCATATTGATCATTTGGAAAGCTGTTACCAAAAAAATCTTCTTTCATTTTAGATTTCCAATTTTCCCTTCCAAATTCAGCACCTGAACCAAAATAAATCATTTTCCCGAAATAATCTTTATTTTCTGCAATATTAAAGAACATTTTTAAATTATTTATTAATTGAATATCAGGATTTTTTGATTCTTTGAGTAACGGATGGACTAAGTGATTTGCAGAATGGATTACAAAGTCAAAGCTATTTTTTTTTAAATAATTTCGCACATCTTCACTATTTAACAAGTTAAGTTCAGACGAGGGGGGTGCATGGATTTCAAATTTATCAGCTAATAACTCGTTTAACGAAGAGCCTATAAATGCACTTGCACCAGTTACCAATATTTTCATATTTTGAATTATAACACATTCATTTTTCTAATATAAAAATATATATTGATATCATATTCATTTGCTATATCCTAAACTTAGCTGGGCCCAAAAGTTATGAAAAAATTAATTTTAATTTTAATATCATCCCTGTTTTTATCGTATTTAGTAATTAAAGTAGATAGAATTTTTAAGCCAACTATTGCATTTAAATATTATTTTACGGATCAGCTTAAATCAGACAGCAACCTAAGAGAGCTTTTATTGAAACCTGGAGTTCTTATTGATAAAAATAAGACTAAGTTTGAAATAAAGATCCTAAAATATCTTTCTCCATATGTTTCAAGAACCTCTTCATTGATTAACGAAAAAGTCTTTCAAATCATAATTGATTTACCTAATCCTTCTCAGTTAACTTTTTATGTAATAAATGATGACGTAGGATTAAATCCAGACAAATTAATAAAAGATAATTTAATTAGAAAACATTTAAATCCATCACGGGAGTTTCTTTTTAAAAAAGAAAGCATAAATGTTTTCACTGAATTACTTCAGAACGAGATAACCTTTCTGCATAAAAGATCTCAAGAGCTATATTCTGCGATTAAAAATATTAGGCCATTATTGTCCCCCTTTGTTGTTTCCCCTTATTTATATTCTTCGGGACTTGCTAAAAAAGAAAGATATTATAATGAAATATGTCATTTGAATGATATCAGATATGATCCAACCGATATATATAGTTCATTTGTTTTTAATTCTTCATATAAGGATTACGAGAAGAACAAGGCCCTATTTAGTATAGAATCTGGATGGATTGACCCTGAAATAAAGGGTTCCAAGCAATTCATTAACGAGATAATCGAGAGGTGTGCCTTCTTTGAGGTTGAATCGAAGGATAAATTAGAAAGATCAAATAAACTCACGAAGATACTTGGTTTTAGAGTTTCTGAGTTTCGGCTTTATTTTAAGCCCTCCGATACTAAGTTTTTGACAAGTTTAGTCTTTAGAAGCGTGTCGGGTGACAATTCAATCGGCGATATTGTTAGAGAAAATACTAAGTTTGCCGAGGTTATAAGTTTCTATATTGACTACATTAAAGAGAATGAAAAATTTTTAGTAATAAGAAGCGGTTTTATTGACTTGGTAGGGAAATGCGATAATTTCATTGATGAACTTAATGAGCAATATCCTGTTAAGACTTTAGATTTAAATCTTAATAGTGAGTATAGTTTTCCAATAGGGGCTGAAACGATTAAAGTAAGATTAACCCAAAGTGATATACCTAATAATTGTCGAATAAATTTTTATTCTTTATAAGTAGATTTATTCTTTATAGTCAACGTATAAATAAATAAATATAGTGAAATTAATATTATAAAAGTAAAATGATATGGTTCCCATCTGTTATAAATAAACAAAGGATAAATAATTAATATTAATATTATTAAATGGATTCTCTCACGGAGAATATAAACAGTATTGCTCATTTTTGATTTAAAAGCTGAATCCTCAGAATTAAAGATTGAATAAAAATAAAAAGGTAAATAACTAATTATTGGAATCACAAAAAGTGAATCATATACTTTAATCCTTGGGAAGAAAAGCATGGTGGCCAGTGCAACTAAGATAATTTTTTCTAATGTAGAACTCTTTAGCTTCTTTGTAATAAAGAAGATAGCAAAGATATGAACAATACAGAGAGCTGAACCAATTAAAGATAAAATAGACATGTTCTCGTAATATAAGTTTAGATAATCCATTATTTCTCTAGACAAACTTATAAAGCCGAATCCCAGGTCAATAGAATTAGTAAGATAGGATGTATTGTTTATAAATCCATGAAAGTTTACAGGATCTATTAGATATAATAGACCATATAAGGATAGAACAGATAATATTATATATAACGTAATCAAAAGAAAATCTTTAAATCGTGCTTCTTTAAGCAATATTGCTCCGCAGAAACATATATATATTGGCTTGAGAAGTGTTGCGATAACTATAAAATACAAAAATCTTTTATTTTTTCCTTCAATGTAGTCAATTATCAGATTTAAGGCTATCAGTGCAATAGGTAGACCCATATTCCCAGAATATATAGCAACGGTTATAGCACCATCAAAGGTATTAAAAACAAAAAATAAATATACAAAAAGGAATGGAATTATTTTACCGTTATAGTTAAACTTTTTGATTAATTTCGAAAACACAGATATCAATAGAAAAAAATTGATAGCATTAATTATAAAAAGCCATTGAAAGTTTGTAAGTTTTGCAAATGGAAGATACAGGTACAGAACAGTTGATGGCATATTGAAGTAAAAGTTCCAATTATCAGGGAGGCAGTCCCTAAGAACAATATAATCATATGGGTCTAATCCATTTAAAAATAAACTTACACCACACATATAAACGTAGGCATCCCAAGATAAGATATGAGCTGTTATAAAAGAAGAGTTAGAAATTTGATTAAAAATTAGGGTAAAAAGCATATAAGCAAAAAGTAGCAAGAAAAAATTATTTATTATATTTACTGAAGTTATATTAAAGATTGCAGAGCTTTGCTTAAGAAAATTTATAAAAAAGGTTTTAATCTTTAAAATAGTTTGATCTAATGTAAGCATTTTATATTCATTATCATATATTATATTTGATTTTTTTATAGATTCTCTTTTTTAATACCTTTAATACAAAGAATATAGATTAAAACTATTACTGGGTAAATAAAATAGTTATCTCCACTAATGACATAAAAGCCTAGAACTAATATATTAAAAGATTGAACAATGAGTTTGGAATCTAATATATTAAATAGATTTTCCATTGAATCTTTAAAGAACGAGCTATTTATTAGATAAAAAGCGGGAAGTGAAAAAAGTATCATGTCATATTGCTTTAATCTTGGTATTATCATTAACGTCGCAATAAGTGCAATCGAAACTTTTAGTTTTTTATCAGATAGTAAATCCTTAGATAGAGTTTTTAATCTTAATGAATATGTTTTTAAAAAAACTAACAATATTAGGATTATATAAAAAACATAATCAAGAAAAAATTTTCCCTTTTCCATTGCATTTTGATTTACTTCCCAATTATGTCTTCCTGAACTAAAACTATCAGTTAGATTAAGAATATTTGAATTTAAATAATTGATCACTTGCAAAGAACCTACACCCATGTCACCTACATATGGCAGAATTTGAATATTAGATTTCAACAGTTCAAACTCGATAGGGTAGAGATATTTATTAGTTAAAATCATTAAGAAGGGCATTGGTAATAATATAAATATTTTTCTAATCTCACTTGTAGGAATAATAACTAGAGGAACCATTATAAATAAAATCATGTGAATTTTAAAAAGACTTGGGATAGTTATTAAGATTAAACCGAATGTTATGAGATTTCTTTTCCCTGAAAATGACATCAATATTCCTGCTGCCGTTATAGCATATAGAATGTTTGAGATGTTCCCTGATAAATATCCATAGAAGGGTATAGCACTAAAACTGAAGAGCGAAATTAATAAACAATTTAAAAAAGTAAAGTCTGTATAAATCTTTGATAAAATAAATATAATTAAAACAATTGATGCAGATAATAAGATTAGCCATATTATTTGAAAAATTTCTTGGGAGACAAAACTAAAGTCTAACAGTCTTAAATATATTGGTAAGTATACAAATTTGAAGTCAGAAAGGTCTTTTGAACATTCTATAAGTTTCCCATAACCACTACCTTGTTGATTAAAAATCAGTGGGCCACAATAGTAAACCATAGTATCCCAGAATAGATCTTTTGAGGTAGTAATATTTTTATAAATTCTGAAGTAAAGAGATGATAATACAGCAGATAATATAATAAGCCTTAAAAAAAATGAATTGTTCATTTATATATTAAATCCTTGTAGTATTATATCCTATAGATTCGTTATGAAATGTGTAATTCTAGCAGGCGGTAAAGGGACAAGATTAAGCGAAGAGACCCAAGAAATCCCTAAGCCTATGATTGAGATTGGAAATAGGCCAATATTGTGGCATATAATGAAGCATTATTCTAGCTTCGGGATAGATGAGTTTATAATATGTACCGGTTATAAATCAAACTATATCAAAAATTATTTCGTTAACTACAAAGTTAATAATTCTGTAATACATGTTGATATAAAAGATAACTCTGTAAAAGTAGATTCTGAGGTAAAAGAAAACTGGAAGATATCAATAATTGATACAGGCTTAGAAACAAATACTGCTGGAAGAATTAAAAAAATAGCAAAATATATCCCTGAGGAAAATTTTTTGTTGACTTATGGAGATGGTGTTGGGAATGTTGATATAAAGAAAACTATTGATTTCCATATGAAACATAAGAAGATGGTAACTATGACTGCAGCAATCCCAGAAGGAAGATTTGGATCTATAACTTTTAAAGGGAATAGGATATCAACTATAAAAGAAAAACAGGATAACTCTGATAAGTTTGTGAATGCAGGTTTTTTTGTTATTAATAAGGAAGCTATTAAATTCATAAAAAATTCAAATGAGCAGTGGGAGAAAGCCCCATTAAAAAAAATAGCTGCTTCTGGGAATTTGATGGGCTATAAACATTTAGGCTTTTGGCATCCTATGGATACAATAAGAGACAAAGTTTACTTAGAGGAACTTTCAAAGCTTAAAAATCCACCTTGGAAAACTTGGTAATTATGAACTTAAAAAAATTTTATTCTGGTAAGAGAATTCTTGTCACTGGTCATACTGGTTTTAAAGGAGCCTGGTTGTCTTTGATTCTAAACGAGTTTGGAGCCAAAGTTTATGGGATATCGCTTAAGCCCGAGGATTTAAGAGGAAATTTTTATAATATCATTAAATTAAAAAAGAAGATTAAGTCATATTATGTAAACCTATCCGATTATAAAAAATTAAATACCACAATTAAAAAGATAAAACCTGAAATTATATTTCATCTTGCAGCTCAACCATATGTAATAAGATCTTATAAAAATCCTATCGAAACAATTCATTCCAATATTGTTGGAATCTCCAATTTGTTAGATATTTGTAGGGAGATTAAATCTGTTAAATATTTTTTAAATATAACTACTGACAAGTGTTATGAGAATGATGACAGTAAGAAGCCATTTGTAGAGTACGACAGGTTAGGTGGAAAGGATATCTATTCATCTAGTAAAGCATGTTCTGAAATCTTAACTAATGCTTTTTTTGAAAGTTTTCTTAAGGAAAAGATTAAAATGGGAACATCAAGAGCTGGAAATGTTATAGGTGGCGGGGATTTTGGTGAAGATCGATTAATTCCTGATATTTTTGAATCCGTCATGGAGAAGAAAAGACTTATAATTCGAAATCCAGACTCTGTAAGACCATGGCAGTATATATTGGATGTACTTAATGGGTACATGATGCAGGTTTTTTATTTAAGCAAAATTAAATCTAATTCTTTGTCATCATATAATTTCTCTCCTGTTCAAAAAGATATTGTAACTGTAAAAGAAATTGTCGATTATATATCAGATTATTTTAGTTTTAACAAAGTTAGGTTTTTAAGAGAGAATAAAGGTTTTACAGAATCTAAGAATCTTCTATTAAATTCTAAGAAAGCAAATAAAGATTTAGGGTGGAAAAATAAATATAAAACTATGGGCGCAATTGATCAAACGATAAAGTGGAATGAAGTCTACTATTCTGATTGTAAAGAAATAGAAAAATTTTCAATTAAAATGATCAAAGATTTTTTTAAGTTATCAAATGAAAGATAAAAGAATATTGTTTACTAGCATTGATGGTTTTATAGGTTTAAATATTTTAAATAATTTCAACGTTGAGAATTGTTTCTTTCTAACAGACAAGATTAAAAGGGTAAATACTAAATCTCGGGTTTATTACTATAAAGATTTCGAGAAAATCATTAGATTAAAAAAAATTAATGTAATTTTTAATAATCGCGGGATTTTACTAGGCAACGTTAACAAGCTAAATAAAGTGAATTATCTAGATTCAAAAAGAGTCTTCAATATAACTAATAAGTATAAGGTCGACTATTTTATTAATTTAGATACAAATAAAGCTCTAATCTCCCCACGTTTACCATCCACTATTATAGGCCATGGGAAAGGAATGGATTATCATTTTTCAAAACAATCTTTTAGAGAATTTTTCATTAATACATCGTCAAACTTTTCTAGAATTAATATTTATTGCGATATTATCTATGGCCCCAATGATAAGCTGCATAAATTCGTAAACAAAACAGTCTTTGAAATACTTAATAATGATAAAAATATAAATCTATATAATCCTAATTTAATAAGAAATTTTCTTTATATTGATGATTTCATTAAATATATAAAAAAACTATTAAATTCTTTAGATAAAGTTGGGAGCGATTATTCGGAATATTTTTTTTCATCAAAAGAGTTTAATTCCTTAGAAAATTTTATTGAAATAATTAAAGAATTATTGCGATCTGATATATATATAAAGGTATATCGAGGTAATTTATACAAAAGAACCAATAATGTTCTAATGCGAGAATTCGATAATACTAAGAATCCTAAATGGATTAGACTTAATAGTACTATTGATTTGAAAAAGGGTTTGAAGAAAGTTCTTAAACCTTTCTTAGAGGGTGATGTAAAATGAGAATATTGATCACAGGTGGTTGTGGCTTTTTAGGCTCAAACCTTGCAATACACGGTATTGATTCGGGATATGAGATTATTGTAGTTGATAATTTTTACAGAAATGGATCTCAAAATAATCTTGAATGGTTGAGGAGTAGGGGAGAATTTAAGTTTTTTGAAGTTGATATCGCAGATTATGAAAAATTGAATAAGGTATTTGTAGATACAAAGCCAGATGTTGTTTTTCATTTGGCAGGACAAACCGCTATGACGACATCTCTTAATTTTCCATTAGAGGATTTTAGAATTAATACTATTGGCTCACTAAATATTTTAGAGTGTATGAGAAATGTTGGTAATAATTGTAGGGCTATATATGCATCATCTAATAAAATATATGGAGATCTTAATTATATTGATATTGTTGAACAAGATTCAAGATATTCAGCTCCGGACTATTTAAATGGTTTCCCTGAAACAATGAAAATTGATTTCTCTACCCCGTATGGATGCTCAAAGGGGTCGGCTGATCTATATTTTTTAGATTATTATAAATCTTATCAATCAAATGTAGCTGTCTTTAGGCATTCTACAATGTATGGTGGAAGACAATATGCTACCGTGGATCAGGGATGGATAGGCTACTTTTGTGAAGAATTAATTAAACCACTCGATAAAGCTATTGATATATATGGAGTTGGAAAGCAAGTTAGAGACATATTACATTGTGATGATATAGTTGAACTATATTACAGCTCAATTGATAATTTTGATAAGATTAAAGGAGAGGCTTTTAATATTGGAGGCGGACCCGAGAATAGCTTATCTCTGTTAGAGCTTTTTAATATTTTGGAAATAAAAACTGGGAATAGTATGAAATATAATATTAATCCAATGAGGGTAAGCGATCAAAAAGTTTATATTTCAGATATTAGTAAAATTAAAGATGCTATAAAATGGACGCCTAAAGTGAATATTGATTCAGGAATAGATATGATGCTAGATTGGGTTAAGAATAAATGATGAAGTATTCTATTTTAATCCCAAGTTACGATGAGTATGAGAATCTAAAAATCTTAGTTCCCCAGATTATTAGTGTAATAGCTAATGAGTCGGAATCTTATGAAATAATTTTAATTGATAGAATGAATAAAGATGAAGACACTTTTCAATTAGCCTTAAAATATAATATTAAATATATTCAAAGAAAGGGTGGGGACAGATATGGTGATGCTGTAAGATCCGGTATCAGTGAAGCTACAGGGAAAACAATTCTTTTTATGGATGCAGACGGTTCTCATAATCCTAATGAAATTTTAGATTTATGTAAATTTTCTAATTCTTTTGATTTAGTTGTTAGTTCTAGATACATAGGATGTTCCAAAAGTGAGAACACTTTTTTGAAACAGCTAGGATCAATCTTTTTAAATAAGCTTTGTAGAATTCTTTCTAAAATTGAATGTACTGATTTTTCCAATAGCTTCAAAGCATATAATGGTAATTTACTTAGAAAGCTTAGCTTGCATTCAAATGATATAGATATTATTGAAGAGATTATATTTAAATTAGTACGATTGGAAGGAAATCTTACTATACGTGAGATTCCAGGAGATTTTCGTAAAAGGATTAATTATGAATCTCGTAGGAAGCCTTTTGTATACTTTTTATCCTATGTAAGAACTTTATTTAGATTAAAATTCATGGAGAAATGATGAACTTTCTGAAGAAATTAGAGTTAGATATTGTGATCTTTCAACTGATTGTATCTTTTTTGTTTTTTGTTTTTTATTCTGGTTTTAATTATGAAATTTTATATTTCGAGAATTTTTCATGGTTTCTGAAACCCTCTATTACTAATGATATAGAAACTTATTGGATATCCTGGGAGTTTTTTAGAAACACAGATTTTTTTCAATTCCCTTTATTTTTAAATCCTGATTACGGACATGGCTTTAATGTAAGTATCTATCACACCGATGCTGTCCCTCTTGTAGCTTTTATTTTTAGATTTTTTTCTGACCTTTTGCCGGTCAATTTTCAATATTTGGGTGCATGGTCATTTATATCTTTCTTTTTAATGCTTTTTTTTTCATACAAATTACTAAATATCTTTATTCAGAATAGGTTGATATGCTTTATTTCATCAATTTTCTTTTTAATAGCTCCTCCTTTTATTGATAGAGTATTTTTACAGCAAGCTGTTTCCTCGCATTGGTTGATAATTGCTTCAATATATCTCTATTATTGTAATAATTTTCAATATAAGATTTGGAATTTCCTTTTAATAATCGGAGTTCTTATCAATGGCTACCTAGCTACAATCATCTTCTGTGTTTTTATCGGATGTATTTTTAATAAGTACTTTGAATCTCATAAAACTGAATTTATTAGCAAGATTCTAGGGTCCTTATCCCTTATGGTTGTTGTCTCATATATAACCGGTTTATTCTCAATTGGTAAAGGTATTAAAGAGGGAGGGTTTGAGCTCTATGGAATGAGCCTGTTAGGTTTTTTCAACCCAAGTTCGCCTACAGGTTTTTATTCAATTGTAATGGACAAGCTTCTTTCCCCATCAATTCTTTTTGTCAAAGAAGTTGAGGGCTTCGCTTTTTTAGGAATTGGAATCTTAATACTTATAAGCATTATTATATTAAATTTTAAATTGGTCAAGAAAGGGTTTGTAGAAGGCAAAATTCATAAACCTATAATTCTATTGGGTCTCGTTTTGTTGATCTATTCTTTTTCAAATAATATTTTTCTCCTCGGTAATGTTGATTTCTTGGGTAGCAAAAGACTCTTCATTTATGAATTACCAGAATTTCTTGAACCATTAGTCAAAGTCTTCAGGGCCTCTGGTAGGTTTAGTTGGCTTTTATTCTATTTGATATATCTTTTTACTTTTATTGGAATCAGTAAAATATTCAAGAAGAACAAGCTGTGTTTAGTTTTATCTTTTCTTTTAATACTTCAGGTTGTTGACAACTATAAGATAATTAATATTTTTAAAAATGAGCTTAAATCTTTAGAAGTTCATGAAATAGCTCTTGATAGAATGGAATTAAAAGATCCAATATGGAAGCTCGTTGAAGGCGAATACAAGAAGATTAATATATATCCAATAATAAATAAGCCAAAAGATTATACAAGAATTGCGTTTTTTGCTTCGGAGAAGGGTTTGTCAACTAACTTTGGTTACTTTTCAAGAATTAATCATACTACTGAAGAGAGGTTGAATAATAAAATGAATAAAGATTTTGATAAAGGAACTTTTGAAGACAGCACTATATATATAATTCAAGATGATCAGAAATGGAAATTTCTTAAAGAAGTATATTCGAATAATTTAAGTTTTTTTATAGATGAAGTAGACGGGTATAAAGTATTTATCCCAATTCAGCCTAAATAAATTTATCAATTTAATTTTGTACTATTTTATTTTTATATTATCAATAATATTAAATATTATTTTTTTAAAAGTATATTTTTTTTCACCAAAAATATATTTACCTTTCGTTGCTTCATTCGCAAGTTCATAGCAAAGATCTAGTGCTTTATCCCTTCCGATTTTACTTACTAATGTCCGCTTACCCTTCTTTTTATCTTTTCCAGGAACTTTACCGCTCTCTTTAAAAGTTTTATCTGAGTCAGAAAAATCATCTGCTATTTGATATATTATTCCAAAATTTCTTCCAAAAGTTTGTGCATCTTTAATATAGCTATTTTTTTCTTCCTTCAATATAAATGGGAGCATAGTCGAAAGTTCAAATAATTTCGAGGTTTTTAATTCATAAGTTAATAATATTTTTTCTATGCTTATATTTCTATTTTCATAGTAAAGGTCATTAAATTGACCCTCCATTAATCCTTTTCCACCTGAATAACTAAGTAGAATTTTCAATATCTTTAATCTTATATCCGGATCTTTGTGAACCTTTTTATCGAGTATTAGCTCGATAGCCATTCCATATAATGAGTTACCTGCTAAAATTGCTGTGGATTCATTATATTTCTTATGGACTGTTATTTTTCCTCTTCTATAGTCATCGTTATCCATAGAAGGTAAATCATCATGAATTAATGAATAGCAATGTATAAACTCTATAGCTAAAGCTAGTTGCTTATATGATGAGAGTGGGATATTTAAAATTTTACTTAAATAGACTAAAAAATATGGCCTAAGTCTTTTACCGCCATTTTTAACGCCATATTCTATTGCTTTATATAGGGAGGTAGTTTCGTTAATTCTATTGAAATAGTCTGATATCCATTTGTCGACAGTTTTTTTGTTTCTCTTTATATATTCCAAGTCCATCATTATTTTATACCAGATTTATTGAAATAGTCGGGAGCTAGAATCATAAATCCGTCAATTACTTCTACTAAATCATATTTTTTTTTGTTTCTCTTGGCAAGCTCCCAATCAGATTTTTTATTAAAATAGTAAAGTGTATTTTTATTATAATTATTATTATTAACCATGAATTTTAATTTTTTTATTTCCTCTTTTACTTTTTGTTTTTTAACTCTAGAGAAAGATCCAAAATTTACAGACATCTTATTCTTTGCGGCGTATAAAGCTAATATAAAATAGTTATCAGGTCTATTTTTTGGATAGATATAGTTTATTTCGTTATAAATCTTTGCGAAATTTTTCCATTCTTTTGATTTTAATGGAGATTCCCATTGTTTTTCCCAATATTCATATTGGGCAAAGTGCTGAGGTCCCGAATAAACTTCCTTGTAGTTAAGCTCTATATCACCAGTTTTTAAAATAAAAAGATTGGAAACTTTATTTAAATCTATAATATTTATGGTTAAAGCTAAAATAATAAGAATTTTAGATAATTTTCTATATGAGAACGAGTCAATCGCAATAAAGAGTAAGATGTATATTAAATAAAAAGGAATCCATACCATTCTACCGGAAGCCCTTATAATACCGAAAGTTTTTTCAATAAATTTTGGTAAATCAATGTTTAGCAAATGATAGTCGGCAATATGGATATTGTTTGAAAGAGCTAATATCAACAATAGGATTGATATTATAAAAAAATATTTTAAACCGGCTACTTTATAGAGTTTAAATTCTTTTCTTTTATATAGTATTAATGGAATAAATATTAAAGCGAGTAATAACACGCCAGAACCTAAGAATGCAAATCCTTCATGCTCACCTTCAATAGATTTTATATCACTAAAAATATTAGACCAAAGAAGATTAGAGTCAAAGAAAGTAAGTAAATTCGCTTTATAGAATCCAAAACCTGAGGTACTTAATTTAGTGCCAGGATCTATGTAGCCAATTAAATATAAACTTACAAAACTACATACAATAAATATAAGAGATAACTTAATAATTTCTTCCAGCTTTATTTGATTGGTAAATTTTCTTTTTAATAAGTCTGTTGCAAAAATTATGAACATCATAACTGCTATATATGCACTAACTAAATATGAGAAAAAGAATATAATTAGCCAATTTAAAAATTTAAAGTCTTTGTTAAAGTATATGTTTAAAGAACCTAATATAAGCCAGTGTGCCATTAATGAGTAGTGTCCCCACAATCTCCATAAGAATATTGGAGCTAATAGAAAAAAGATTGAATATATAATGATTAAGAGCGAATCATCAGAAAATTTGTTTAATAATTTCATTGCAAAAAGGCTTTGTAAGAAGAAGCATATATAAATCCAAATACCAAAGTACTGTGAATTTACTGGCAGTAGGCTCTGAAATATTTTAAAAACAAATGCCATAATAGGTAAAGAATCATTAAGTGCTATAGTTGAGGAAAGTTCCATCCCATAATTATAGTTTTTAAAGATTGGTATTTGGATTAGTGAGGATTCTTGATAAAAGAGCCAGTTTAACCAGTAGGTTTCGGAGTCCCCGGGCATTAACCATTTATTGAAAGTGGGATCTAAGATTCGTATATCACAAAAATAAACAAAGGATAAAGTTGATAAAACCAAAGAAACAATAACTTTAGTAAAATTAGATTTTATGTCGATATTATTTACCATGCTTTTCATAAATTATATTTGTCTTGAGCTCGAAATCAATTATTCAACTATTTATTTGGTATTATCAACATATGATTTAGTCCATTCGAATCATTAATCGTTATTATAGTACTAATTTGTGAGACTTCACTTGATAATTCTTCATATATTTTCTTATCACTGAAATAATATATAGAATTCTTATCAAGTATTTTATTTTTAAAATCTTTTTTTAAATCTTGAATATAATTTTCTTGGATATTCCAATTCCTTCTTGCAAAATAACCGAAATTTGTTTTTTTATTGTTTTTATAGGCGAAATACAATAGTTCTCTCCAATTTTTATTTGCATATTCAGGAAATACGTAAAGTATTTGATTGTAATCTTTAGTTACTCTTGTTAATTCTGTTTGCTCTTTGTCCATCTTAGTAAGCCCATTTAAGTAAATTTTATTATTAAAAGCTCTAATAGTTTGGATCCCTGGTTGAATGTCCACAATTTGTATCGTAAATATAAAAAAGAAAAAGATAGGTAAGTATTTTTGTTTTATATTTCTAGCATTTATTGCTATAGAACCTAAGAGAATTAAATAATATACAGGCCAAAAAAATCTAGCTGAAGCCCTAAATGGTTTCGTTAAAGGTTTTAGGAACTCAGGCATATTATATGAAAATAACTCGTTTCCTCCCAATGAAACTTTATTTGTTAAAGAAAAAATAATCATAAATATTGAAAAAAGAAATAAAACTTTTAAATATATTGGGATATTCGTTGGTTTCTCTGAATTAAAACTATTTCTAATTAAGAAGTAAATTGAAACTAATATATTTAATAAAATTCCAAGGCCAAAATAGTTAAACCCCTCAATAAGATCACCAATCTGACTAGGTACAAACGAAACAGGTTCCCCTATGAAAGTAGACCAATTTAAACTTCTTCCAATGGGGTTCATAAACGCTAATATATCAAGTCTATAGCCACCCCAGCCGCCATGAAACACTTCGTCTGCTTGAACTTCAAAATATCCAAAAGCTGTTAAAGAAAACATTGATAGAATGAAAAGTAAAAATAGGCTTATAAAATATTTCTTATTATGTTTCTCAAGATACAGCCTCATAAAATGAAAGATTGTTATTGCCAATGTCATAGCAAACAAGTATCCATGTATTAACATTGATATAAGTAGTATAAAAAACCATTTTGAAACTCGTTTCTCATTTTCAAGGTAAAGAAGAATTCCCCATAATAAAACCCAGTGTGACATAAGATTAAAATGTCCAGCTATAAATCTCTCAAGCATTATAGGAGATAATAATAGAGATGAAGTTATAAAAACTTTGCTTATAAAGTCCATATTTAAATAAGTTAATATTCGATTTGAGAAATATGCTGTTAAAATAAAAGAAAGAAATAACCATAAACCAAAATATTGGAAATCTACTGGCAATAAAGACGAGAACGGCTTAAATATTATTGCAAATATAGGGAGTGAATCTGTATAAATTATAGTTGAACCGACACCCATACCATAGTCAAAAATCTTAAAGAAGGGTAATGTTTCAGATGCGTTTCTATAGAATGACCAACCTAAGAAACCATTATATGCGTCATCAGGTAACCAGTAGATATTACTGAAATCTATTAAATGAAATCCAAAAATAAATTGAAAAATTAGGATTGCTAAAATAGTTAATAAAATAATATCTTTTTTCTTTAGAATAAAGGCAAGCATTAATAGATATCTTATCAACTAAATAAATTTAGGGCAATAATTAATAAATTATTTAAGTTTTGATAATGTTAAATACTAAGACTTTATAGTAGAATATCTGCAGCAGTAAAATGTTTTGGAGGTAATTTTATTTGAAACAAACAAAATACTATGTATTTGTATTCTCTATTTTTACCTTTTTATATTTCACTGGTGGTACTCCAATCAATTTCGTAAATAATGAATGGCTTTCTCCTGGAGATTCTGCCTGGCATTGGATTAATTGGCTTTTTTTTAAAGAAACTTCAATCTTACAGTTTCCAATTTTTGAGAATTACAACTATGGAATGGAGCTTTCGTCTTCAATTGCAATTAATGATTCTTTGCCAATAATGGCATTAATATTTAAACCTTTTTCTTCTATTCTCCCATTTGATTTTCAGTATTTTGGTTTATGGATCCTAATTTGTTTTATTATGCAAGGACAATTAGGGCTAATACTATTAAGAAAAATTACTAAGAACGAATTTTTATCTTTTATTGGTGCATGTTTTTTTATCCTAGCACCCCCTTTCTTATGGAGATTGTGGGGACACTATTCTTTGATGGCACACTGGCTAATTATATTGGGAATAATTATCTTTTATTCTACTAATTTTAATCTTAAAAATTGGATTTTTTTATTAATTCTAACAGCTCTGGTTAATGCATATATCTTAGCAATCATACTAAGTATTTTTATACTTGATCTAATATTCCGAAGAAGTATAGGAGAATTTACTAAAAAAGAGTCTCTTTTGATATTCTTTAAAACATTCAGCCTATTACTGTTGTCACTTTATGTATTTGGGTATTTTTCAAATGGTGTAAGTATCGGTAGTGGAGGCTACTCCCTTTATCGTGCTAATTTAAATACCTTTTTTAATGATAATAATTTTTGGTCATATATCATGCCAGATATTGGATCGATACCAAATGACTATGAGGGATTTGGTTTTTTAGGAATTGGTATGATTATTCTTTTAGTTATTTCACTTTATGAAATATTCAGAAATCAATCTTTAATAAATTCTATATTTACTAAGAAAAATACTTATCTACTATGCTTATCTTTAATACTTTTTCTTTTTGCGATAACAAATAAAGTTACTTTTGGTTCTAATGTTTTGTTTGAATTTGATTTACCTGAAGTCTTTAAGCTTGTTACTAGACCACTTAGATCTTCTGGTAGAATGGTTTGGCTAATTTTCTATTTAATTTATTGTGCAATATTTTTTATTTTGGCTCGCTCAAAGCATGTAAGGGTTTATAAATATTTATTACCTATTTTGTTAATTGTTCAAATACTTGATACTGGTGCAGTCGCCTCTAATTTTAGGTTTAAAATGTCGGATAGCAGAGCCTATTATTTAAAGCCTTATATTAATAGCAATGATCCAGCAAATATTGCCATAGTTAAAACATTGAATTCCTTTTGGGACTCTCCACTGACTTCCCCAGAATGGGTTAATATTAAAGACAACTACGATAAAATTATCTATATATATCCAAAAAATAGGCCTAAAAATGCTTACCCTTTAGTATATTTTGCTGCCAAAAATAAGATGGCAACTAATTTTGGATATTTTTCCAGATATAAAGGTTCTAAGCGAGATGAAATTTATTCAAAAATTGACGAAACACTTAATACAAGCTCATATGATATAAATTCTATATATGTATTTGATGAACTTATAGACGACAAATGGAAACTAACTCTTCAGAAATGTCTTCCAACAGATTTATGTAAGGTTTTGGATGGATATAGAGTTTTTGCAAAGGATTTTAACCTTAAATAATTTATTAATTTTAGCTTTATGATATTATTGCATTATGTCTGATGATAAGAATTTGTATACTATTATTGTCCCGGTATTAAATATAACGACCTCACTGGTGGAGCTAACTAGCCGCATTCAAAGCGTAATGAATTCAGAGGGACATTCTTTCGAGATTATTTTTATTGATGATGGATCAACTAACGTTGAAACTCTTAAAATAATGAAGGATATACAGAAAAAAGAAGGAGTTGAGGTAACCATAATTTCTTTCTTTAAAAATTTTGGACAACAAGCCGGTATCCTTGCAGGGATTAATAATGCTAAGGGAAACTATTTAATTACGATGGACGGGGATTTAGAGCATAGACCTGAAGATCTTCCTCTTTTAATTAAAGAGCAAGCTAATTTTGACCATGATGTGGTTTTTGCAAATTTTACTGAAAAAACTCATGGCGCTATTAAAAAATTTTTTAGTACTATTTATACGACAATTGAAAGGAAAATTTTAAAGTATCCTAAAGGCACAAAGAGGAGTGCTTTTTGGATAATGAAAAAAGAGGTTGGAGAGCAGGTTTTAAAATTTAATTCTTTAAACCCAAGCTTAAGTATTCTTATAATTAAAGTTACAAATAAAATAGGAACCGTAGAAGTTCCACAAGGAAAAAGAGATGAAGGTGAATCGGCCTATACGGTATCAAAGTTAATTTACCTTGCAAGCTCATTATTTATAAATAATAGTGGTTTTATTTTAAGGTCTTATTTATTTTTCGGCCTTATTACCTTAGGAATATTTATATCTACTCTGGTTTTTAAGCCAATGGAAAATATAGCAACTATTTGGCTTCTTTTTATAGTAATACCTCTAATTGTTATTGGCTTTGCTATTATTGGAGAGTATTTGTTTAGAATAATTCAAAATGTAGAAAAACAACCTTTGTATTTAATTCGAGAAATTATCAAGAAAGACTAGGGTGTATAGACTCTATAGCCATCAATAATTTTAATTAAACTAGGATTATTTTTACTCACATGTTCCCATGCTTCGTCATTGAAAAACACATATACAGAATTTTTATCAAATTTATTACTTTTGATTTGATCTAATAACTTTAAGTTTTGCTTTCTCACACTCTTTTTATTTACTCTTGAGAAATATCCAAAATTTGTTTCCATTTTATTCTTTGCAGCAAAAAAGGCTAGGGGGAAATAATCTTTTGGAAATCGTGTTGGCACAACATATATTATTTTCTTATATTTTTTAGAAAAGTTTTCCCATTCTGGACTTTTAAGCTCAGCATTTCTTTTGTATATCTCTGAATATTTATTCTTATCTTTATAGAATACCGTTTTGACTTGATTAAAAGTTGGTTGCATATCATAGAATTGAATAAATAAAAATCCTATTACTAGTGGATATCTGTAGTTTTTTAGATATCTAAAAATAATTACAAATATTAATATATATATTAGATAATAATTAATCCAAAAAAATCTTCCCGAGCTCCGGAAGGTTTTAGTTATAATTTTTGTAAAGTTTGGTAAATCATAAGAAAATAATTGAAGATTACCTATAAAAATATTATTTGAAATAGAATATAAAGTAATCAATATAAAAAATATCATATTAGCTTTATATTTTGGTTCTTTTAATTTCTTTTTTAATTCTCCAAAATTTATAAAAACAACAGGAATGATAATAGCTAGAAGGAATATGATTCCTGAACCAAGGAAATTAAAACCTTCATAATCACCATAGCCTAAATTAATACTAGGTGTATTTAGCTCTGGAAATATCCTTGATGCGCTAAGTGTTACTTCTGCCTTTGGATCAAAAAGAGCATTAAGATTCATTTTGAATTTACCGAAACCATGATTTGTAAAACCGCCACCAATCATAAAATATCCCAGAGAATAAAGGAGAACAAATAGGTAGGAGAAAAATAACAAGATAGGTTTTACGGCAATCTTTATATGTCTTTTTACCAAATATTCTTTATAAATAGCCATTATAAAAATTATTGATATAAACCCTATGTAGTATCCATGAACTAAGGACGATAAGGTTATTAGAAGAACCCATTGGGTAAATTTAAAATCTTTAGATAGGTATAAATATATTCCTAAAAGTATTATCCAGTGAGATGCTAAAGCTAAATGTGAGAAGAATAATTTGTTTAGAAAAATAGGGGAGATACAAAAAAATATTATTGAAATTAGTCTAAATTTTTCATCGTCTATATATAATTTTAAAATCTTGTCAGCTATTATTGCCTGCAGAACAAATGAAAGTAATATCCATAAGCCAAAATATTGGAATTGAAAATCTAATATTGAATTAAAAAATTTAAAAAAAACTGCAAATATAGGAAGAGAGTCTGTATAAATTAATGAGCTTCCCGTATAAAGACCAAAGCTAATATTCTTTAATAGGGGAAATTGTAATAAATCAGTTTCTCTAAAGAAAAGCCATCCGAGCAAATGCTGTTGAGCGTCACAAATTATCGGACAATCGATTAGCCAATAAATATTTCTAAAATCAAGGATATCCCACCCTGCTATGAATCCAAAAAGTAGGAATCCAATTAGAATTGAAAAATATAAGCTTTTTTCCTTATACATAATTTATTAAATGATTAAAACATACAAAAACTATTTTAAAAAGTTTTTAATCTCTAACTTCATATATGGAAAAGGTATCTTAAGAAAATTAAAGATTAATCTGTTTAGTTTAATTTTATATAAAAATTGGCATAATTTACCCAGAAGGCCATGTCTTTCTAGAAAGAAATTATCATGAGTAAATCTATTAAACAACCTATCGTGAATGTGTGAATCAAATTTTCCGCTATATTTATTATCTATATATTTCTTTACATGCCTAGCTTTAATAAAATTAACTGATTCCCAATTTCCTTGAATTCCTAAATTTTCTTCATAATTTCTAATTTTCTTTTCAAAGATTTTGTATGTTATGTCTTTATTTATGATAATAGGAATTATTACATGAGTTTCATAAGGCAGATCATAGGTTGGACAAAGAATTATTGATATCCCATTTGGCGATAAAAGTGATTGTGTTTTATCTATATATGATTTCCAGCTTTCAACATGCTCACAAACATTGATTGAAAAAATCACATCAAATTTATCGTTAGTATTAAAATCTTCAATTTTAGATTTTACAAATTGAACCTTATTTATTGAGTCAAGAATATTACTAAATTTCTCATAGCTTGAAATAAAAGGGTCAACTCCTAGATACGAGTTCTTTGGAAAAATATCTGAAAGTTCATTTAATAATAGTCCTGGACCGCAGCCTACCTCAAGTACTTTTCCCTCTAAATTTTCTAAATATTCTTTAATTTCACTAAAGCCAAATATTGCTTCTCTTAAAAGGTAGATGTCCCTTTCTTTAGAAGGTAATAAATGTGCGTATTTCTTATATAAATATTCAAACTCTAAATCTTTCATTTTTAAATTTCTATTATAATCATATTTAAGATTTTTTTAAAGCTGTGTTTCACTTAGTTGATACTGCAAGAATTTTAAAATCATTAATGTTTTTTATCAAATAGTCTGATTTATTATAATTTTCTATAATATATTGCCATAAATTATCATCATAAATAAAGTATAGAGTATCTTCATCTATAGTTTTATTGATAATAGATTCTTCTAATTGAGTATTAACGATTTTAGTCGCGCTTTTGCTAACTCTTGAAAAATAACCAGTATTAATTTTCATTTTGTTCTTAGCTGCAAAATGTGCAATCGGAAAATAGTCTTTAGGTCTATTCGATGTAAAAACATAGCTAATTTTATTATAGTTCTTTCCAATCTTTGACCAAATTATATCTTTCATAGGTGAGGCCCACTTAGTATTTCTTCCATTGTAAATATAAGGATTATTGAGCTTTGTACTGAAATATTGACTAGCCTTGCTTAGGTCTATAAATTGTATAGATATAAAAATTATTAATAAAAATCTTAAAGTCTTTTTTGAATAGCTTTTAAAAATATATATTAATGAGAAGATCGTTATAAGATAAAATATTATCCAGACAAACCTTCCAGAGCTCCTAAAAATTTTGGTTAAGAAAACAATTAAGTTTGGTACTTCATAGCTTGCAATTATATTCGTTCCTATAGTTATATTGTTTGATAATGCGAAAAAATATGAAATAAAGGCTACTAAAAGTAATGGAGATGCGAATCTTATATTTTCGAATTTTATTTTATCTTTACTAATAAAGATAGTTGTTAGAGCAATAAGAATCATGATAATCACCCCTGTTCCAGGAAAAGCAAAACCTTCGTAGCCGGATTCAGGAGTAGGTAAATTATTGAAGAAGACCGACCATATCTGATCTGGATCAAAGAAACTATTTAAATTAGCATTAAATTTCCCAAAACCTTTCCCACCTGCACCTTTTCCAACCATAAAATATCCAAAAATAAATAGAGATACAGCTAATGAGATTAAGAATTTAAGAAAACTTAGACCTAGGAACCTTAAACTAATCGATTTTTTTAATATTTTATATTTAATTAGATCTGCGATAAAAATTCCTATAATCATGGCACTTATATAAGCGTTAATTAGTAGAGAAATAATTATAAGAACAGTCCATGATTTTAGATTTAGCTCCTTCAAAGTTAAATATAGAAGGAAAGCATAAAGGATTAACCATTGACCAAGAAGCCCAAAGTGACCATGGAGTCTCCATAAGAATGGTGGCAACATAGCAAACAGAAGGCCACCTAGAACTATAGCAAACCCATCTTTGCTATAATTTTTAAAAATTTTCATAGCAATAAATCCTTGGAGTAAGAAACATAGATATGTCCATATGCCAAAATATTGAAATTCAAAAGGTATCAAAGTAGAAAAGGGCTTAAAGATTATTGCCATTATTGATAGAGAGTCATTTAAAACCAAAGATGATCCCAGTTCAAGTCCATAGTCTGTATTCTTAAAAATAGGAAAATTAAATATTGACTGGTTCTTAAAAAATTGCCATCCTAGCCAATGTGTTTCTGTATCACTAGGGAAAATCCAATCTATATAGTATGGATTAATAAATTTACCGCCAGTGAAATAAATAAACCAAAGTGTGATTAGACAAAAATATGCAATGTTTTTTTTCGTTTCGTCTGATCTCATATCCACATTTTTAATTTACAATTGATATTAACTAAAGACAAGGACAGAAAATATTAGTCCTATTATTTTAATTTTTTATAATCTATTATTATTAGCAATGAACTTCCTAAATAAATTAATTTCAACTTTTTTTTATGTTGGTTTTTTACCAAAACTTCCTGGTACATTTGGCACCTTAGCTGGTGCTATTTCATATTACTATATTTATGATTTTTATAATCCATCCAATGTTGCAATGTCTTTAATAACAATTGTTATAATCGTTATATCTATATTGACCTCACATTATGCAATTAAAATTTTTAATTCTAACGACCCTTTGTGTGTTGTTATTGATGAAGTGGCAGGAATTTATGTAGCAATGCTTTTCATACCTTTTTCTATTGTCAATTTGGTCATAGCTTTTTTCTTATTTAGATTATTTGATGTATGGAAACCATTGTTTGTTAGGGCTTTTGAAAGACTTCCAGGAGGCCTTGGAATCACTATGGATGATATTGGAGCTGGTCTAATGGCTAATCTAACGATTCAAATTATGATTTATTAGTTATCTTAATGATAGATGAATAATTCGGATATATCTAGAATAATTGAAATGGCCTGGGAAGATAGGACCCCTTTCGAGGGAATTTATAAATCTTATAAAATTAGTGAAAAGCATGTTATTAAGATTATGAGAAGTAATCTAAGGCGTAAATCCTTTATTATGTGGAGAAAGAGGGTTCGTAGCAGAAAAACCAAGCACTCAGTTCTAAATTCAATAAAATATTTAAGGCATCAATCTAAAATTCACAATAAACATAGATAATTTTAATTTCTTTCTATTTTGTTTATAGTTTTATAGTGAATTTTTTGTTTACTAAATTCTTAACTTTAAAAGAATATTTTGCTAACAAGCTTTCAATTGTCCTACTTTTTTGGTTAGCATGGTTAATTTTTCCACTTTTTAATAGTGGTTTTATTTCAGACGATGCATATAGTTCTCAAATAAAAGGGATTATTCTATCTTCAGATTCTAGTATCTTTGATAGAATATATTCGGAAATCTCTTATTGGTCTTCTCTGGGAAGGTTTAACCCATTAAATTGGATTTTTTGGTATACGTATTTTTATTTATTCCCGTCCTTAATTTTATTTAAAACATTAGTTTTTGTAATTATTTATTTTAATTTGATATATTTCAGTAGAATCCTTGAACATATAGTTCAATCTAAGTCATTTTCATATTCTGTTGTTTTTTTGGTTCCAATATTATTTCAGTTCCGATATTGGCATGATCCGATTCTAGCTTTTGCCTCAATTCCACTTGCATGCTTATTCTTCTTTCTCTCACTAAATTTTTTGATTCAATATTTACAGGCAAAGAAAAAGCTCTTTTACTTCTATTTTATAGTAATATTTATTTTCTCTCTTTTGAGTTATGAAATATCATATATAAGTCCTATTTTTTATTTCTTAATTGCATATCTTAATAATAAATCTTTCAAGAAATCATTAATTTTAATAATTCTTCCAACATTCCTTGTCTTTACACACTTAATTTTTAGACTCAACTATGAACCTAACATAAATATTTATCCTAGCGTTGTCGTTAGTACTGATTTTGTCCTTGCTGTAAATGCATTAATAATTCAGCTAATTTCGACTATTCCTTTTTCATGGAAGTTCGCACAAGGATTTAATAACTTATCTTTTTTAGAGATAGATGTTTTAGACTTAATAGTACCTTTAATAATTAGCATTATTTTTGCGGGATTAATTAATTCTCAAATTGTTATTTATAAGTCTATAGAAAAATACAGAATAAAATTTTTAATCCTTTTTTCTTTATTATTAATTATTTTGCCTGCCTTAGTTGTTGCAATATCAGGTCATCAGTCAGATATTGTTAATGCAGGTATTGGGTATGGGTATTTATTAGTTTTTTTTCAATATTTTGGTTTAGCTGTCTTTCTATTCTTAATTGTTTCAAGAGTTAAAAATTCATCAGTTTCAATAGTCATAATATTTATAACAATTTTTTCGATTGTTTCAATTACTAGACTAGAGAATTATCATGTAGTTAATCAGTCGAATCTCGTATATAAATATCCGAGAGATTTACTAAGAAAATCGTTAGAATCTGGTCTTTTAGATACTTTGAAGAGCAATGATCTTATAATAAGAGATGAAAAATATCCCTCTGATCATTTTTCTTTTTATTCAATGATTATGAAGAAGAATGTAAACGTTTGTTCGATAAACGTTAGCTCAGATAATATTACTATTTCAGATCATGAAATTGCCGATCAAAATAGGAAGTATAATTTTAATTGGTATAAAGAAACAAAATTTCCCTTCTGTTTAACATATAAAAAGTGGGATAAAATATACGGCTTAAGCTATCGGTTATCTAGTGATCATAAATCTGGCCAGGTTTTATTAGCTCCTTTAGAAATTATAGATAAGAACCAAACTCATAAAAGATTTAAATTTAAAGATTATAAAATTTTTAATTCATTAGATAATCAAATTAGTGAATTTAATGGGGATATTTATTATGACTTTAATAAGGTTAGGGGAACAACCGAAGATATCTCTTTAGATGAGAATAGAATGAAGTCTTTTATGGTTGACGAAGTATCACTTACATTTTTAAGTTTTTATCCTGAAGAAAGAAGTGAAAGAGATTATCTAAGATGGTCTACTGGTGACTCAAAGATAATTATTATTAATGATACCAAGAGAGTTCAAGACGTAACATTAGTTTTTTCTGTTGTAAGGCCAGATAATAACTCTTTAAAAATAAAAATTATTTACCAAGGCAATTTAATAGGGCGAGTAGTAAACTTAAGGGAGGATTTTAGTATCAGCCTTTCTATACAGCCAGGTGAAACTAAAATAAGGGTTGTTAGCGATGGAGAAATAGTTGATAACGGGGATCCAAGGAATATTGTATTTGGATTACTTAACTATGATTTGGTTCTTAAAAAATAGATTTTAATATGTAATAAAAATATGGCACTCTTAATTTTAAGGAGTTTTCTATTCAAGTGAGTTCTTATTATGGCTAAAAGAGTTTTATTGATTGGTGAAAAAAGTGATATTGGGAAAGGAATAAAAAATTCTTTAAAAAAGGGTGGGTATTCCATTGATGGCACATCATCAAAAACCCTAGATTTATCATCTAGAGAATCTGTCGATAGTTTTTTGTCTAAGAGTGATAAAAAATATGACTCAATAATTTTTGTAGCTGCTTCAAATATTCCGAAAAATTTCATGAAACTTAAAAGCCAAGACTTTGACGAATCGATTGATATTAATTTTAAATCCTTTGTTCTAATCCTGCGAACACTTATAAAGAAAATGCCCAAGAATAGTAATTCATCAATTGTTATAATTTCATCTCTTTTTGCGTCATCTGGTAGAAATGGTAGGTTTTTATATTCTAGTTCTAAGCATTTCCTAAATGGGGCAATGAAAAACTTGGCAATAGAGCTTGGTTCCTCAGGGATTCGAGTTAATAGTATAGCTCCGGGATTTATAGATACTAAAATGACTCGTAATAATAATTCTAAAGATAGTCTTAAGAAAATTATTAAAAAAATACCTATTGGTCGACTAGGGAATCCTAAGGATATTGCTAATTTAGTTTTATTTTTATTATCATCAAAAGCAGCTTATATAACAGGTCAAGAATTAATCGTAGATGGTGGTATAACTGCTGGAGGATTTTGGGAAGACTAGATGGAGCAGTTTTATATTGATAATAAAAAGTTTAATTTTCGAATTAAAAGAAGTAAAAATTTTGAAAAGATTATTAAAATTAATTCTTCACCCAGAAATTATGAGTTAGAAATAATTCATAAATCTATTCCCGCTTCTATTAATAAAGCAATTAAAACCACTGAGAAGCCAGTCCTACTAATAGATTCAAATATATATAAAATATATGGTTCTAAAATATTGAAGAGAAATGTTTTAATTTATAAGTTTAATGCAAAAGAAAGTAATAAAAATCTTATCGAGTGTATAAAATTCACTAATTTTCTTGAGAAAAATAATATTAATAAATCGTCTACTGTAATTGTTATAGGCGGTGGTATTGTGCAGGATGTGGGGGCTTTTTCTTGTTCTATTTACAAGAGAGGAATAAAATGGATTTATTTCCCTACAACCTTATTATCTATGACTGATAGTTGTATAGGAGGAAAGACAGCCTTAAATTATAGAAACATCAAAAACTTATACGCTTTATTTTCTTCACCTCATCACGTCATACTGAATACCCAGTTTCTTTCAACCTTATCAAAGAAAGATATATTGTCAGGTTTGGGTGAATCCTTGAAGCTGTCAATAATTGGGGGTGATAGATCTTTAAAAACTTTTTCATCAAATATAGATAAAGCAATTGCGCTTGATCGAGAATCCATTTCTAAAATAATTTTTAATTCTATATTAATTAAAAAATCCGTAATAGAGAAAGATGAATTTGAAATAAATGAACGAAAATCATTGAACTATGGCCATAGCTTAGGAAACGCAATTGAACCGATGTCAAAATTTTATATTCCTCACGGCACAGCAATAACGCTTGGCTTATTAGTGGAGAATAAAATCGCTGTAACCTCTTTTGGTTTGAGTAAGGGGTCAGATAGACTAATTTTAGATTTGGCAAAAAAGTTAATTTTGCCTAGGTTTATAAAAAAAATGAGCGAACTTAATTTTTCTTCAATTAATAAGTATTTAATTAATGACAAGAAAACAAAAGGTAAAATCCTGAAAATATCCGTACCAACTAAGATTGGAAGAATAAGCTTTTGTAAACTAACTCTTAATAATACATCTATTAAAACTATTAAAAATTCTGTCAAATTACTTATAAATGAGCTCTAATGTCTAAATTTTTATTAATTGATTATGGAGCTTCAAGAATCAAATCAGCATTATATAATGATGTAAATCAATTACCTGCTGGGTTATTTGAATCAGTGGGTTCTTTTTTAAAATTTGGAAATTCAACAAAAATAGAAAGCTCTTTTTTTTCAGATTCATTAATTCTTCATTTAGATTATTACTCAAATAAAATTAAAGAATTAAATGTTGACGATAATCTTAAAATCTATATATGTTCAGAAATGCATGGATTTAGTTTGATTCCGAATAATAGTACTATTGAGAACTTTTACTATAGTTGGAGGTTCCATCATGTTAATACTAATTCCGCATTAGAAGTATTAGATAAAAATAATTTTTTAAAAAATACATCGATGACGTTAAGAGCAGGTCTCCCGGTAGTTAATGTATTAGCAGAATATTTATCTAATACCTTAAATGAAAACTGTTCTTTTTTAACATTACCTCAATTAATATGTAATGATCTTGGAGAACAATATAATCATGTATGTAAAACACTTCTTCATTCGAGTGGTTTTTATTCAAATTTGGGAGAGACTGAAAATTCTTCTTTAATAACCGGCTACGATTTATCGATAACTTTTCCAAAGGTGTTAGATGATTACAGTCAACCGATAGGCTTAGTGAATTATCAAAATAATGAATACAATATGTATTTTGGTTTTGGCGACCTCCAGGCTGCTTTTATTGGTTCAGATATTAATGACAATCAAATATTAATCAACATAGGAACTGGTTCTCAAATTATTTCAAATTCATCCAATCAGTCCTCTTTTGGATTAGAAGAAAGACCCTTTTTTAACAATCAAAAGTTAAAGTGTGTAACCCATATTCCTGCAGGAAGATTTCTAGATTCTTGGTGTAAGTTCTATAATAATCTGAATAAAACAAATAACTTTTGGACTGAACTTTCAATCTTAAATTTAAATGATTTTAAAAACGAATTGATTCATATTGACTTTGATTCTTTTTTAGAAACTAAAAGCTCATCCTTTATTAAAATTGATCGCTTAATCTCTGAAAATAGTGGAATTACAAATAAAAATATACTCGCATCATTAGTTAAATCGTTTGCAGACCAATATTTAGGTTATTTAAGAAATGCTGTGCATGAGGATGTCGAGATAGTCCTAGGTGGTGGAGTCCCAAGTAGTATTCCTGTGCTAGAGGATCTTATTAGTGAAGGTTTAACAAGAGAGGTTAAGATTTTAAAAAACAATAATGACCTAACTCTTAAAGGTCTAAGAGCCTTTTTAATTAAAGGATTCTAATGTTCTATTTTTTTTTATAACCTCTATTTTCTATCTTCTTTCTTAGTCTTTTGTCAGTACTATATGGTCCATCGATATGAAATATAGATAGGATTTCATCTTTTTTTATCCCTTTTGTAAGCTTGACGTCATTTATTATTTCATTACAAGATATTTGGCCTTTGTTTAAAGGTATTGATAAATAGAAATCTTTTTGAAAAGAATCCTTACTAAACTTATAGCCTTTTTTTATATCTCTTTTTGCATAAATTCCTCTAGCTAGAGAATCTAAGTAAGTTCTTTCTTTTTTTGATATCGATCTTCTTGAGTCAATCGGCCCCTCTAACATTTCTTTTGCTTTAAAATATGATTTGAACCATTCATCTATTTGATTTGGCAAGGAGCAATATTTTGATACTTGGTAATCACCATCATCAATATCAATATGTCTTTCCCATGTTCTTGCTCCTAGTGCAAAAGATAGAAGCATGGATGATGACCAATCATTATATTCATGTGATGAAAAACCGATTGTGTTCTTTGGATACCTGTCTCTAAGATAAGTAATCTGATTTAGTGCTAAATCAGAATCTTCTGTTGGATATAATGAAATACAGTGGTTTAAAGCTAGCGGTATATTTCTATTGGCAAAGAACTTTACTATATTATCTAAATCGATTTCTTGAGCACCACCGGTTGAAACTATGGTTGGTTTTTTTAGCTCACCAATTTTTTCTATAAGAGGCCAATCAGTGATATCAGCACTTGCAATTTTAACAAGATCTAAATCAAAATTTTCTACAGTTTCAACTGATTTTTCATCGAAAGGTGTAGACATAGTGAGAGCACCAACTTTTTTTATTTGATCAATCAATTTTTTTAAATTTTTGGTTGATAAAAAAGTTTGGTTTGTTTTATTTATATATCTAATATCATCATTGTTTTTGTATTCATTATGTATAAAAGTTTTAGGGTCTCTGAATTGTAATTTTATTGCCGCTCTAACTCCATTTTCTCTAACCACTCTACCGTAGCTATTTATTATTTTTATACCTCTATCCACAGAGCCCCAATGATTATTTGCCATTTCTAGAACAAAAAGGTCATTAAAAATCTGGTTTTCTTTAATTGGCATAAAATAATTTTATATTTTTAAATCTATAATACAACAAGGTAAAAAAAACTACTTTGTGTATAATTGTTTTTGAAAATGAAATATAGCAATCTATTAGCAAAATGGTTAAGAAAATTGAACTATACGCACTGTTTTTATGTACCTGGGGGTAACATAATGCATTTGTTAGATAGTTTTAGGGATAATTTTAAGTGCATACCAGTCGTACATGAAGTTGCTGCAGGTATAGCTGCTGAATATTTCAATGAAACTTCAAAAGAAAATTTTAAAGCATTAGCCCTAGTAACTGCTGGACCAGGACTGACAAATATTGTTACTGCAATCGGTGGTGCATTTCTTGAAAGTAGAGATGTTTTGATTATAGGTGGCCAAGTTAAGACTGATAATCTTTCAAATGGAAAAGTTGTTCAAAGAGGAATTCAAGAAATCGATGGTGTTTCCGTTGTAAAACCTATTACGTCCAAAGCTCTGAGAATTAATAAGCCAATAGGTTTCCATAAAATAAAGTCTATTTTAGGGATTAATAAAATTGAAAGAAAAGGGCCAGTTTTTCTAGAAATACCTTTAGACGTTCAAGGAGCCAATTTTGTAGATAAAAAAAATAAACAAATAGAAGTTAAGAATCAAAGAAAACAGACCACTCAGATACAAATAAAGAAAATTGTAGGCATAATTAGAAAATCTAAAAGACCATCAATATTGATTGGGGCTGGAGTTAGCAGACATGTTGCTTATAATTTAAGAAAACAATTAGCCAAGCTGGATATTCCTATTTTTACTACTTGGAATGGAATGGACAGGATTTCTCCAAAAAACAAAAATTATTTTGGAATTCCAAATACTTGGGGTCAACGACACGCTAATATTATTATTCAGCAATCTGATTTACTTTTAGCCCTAGGAACAAGATTAGGATTACAACAAACTGGATTTAACTGGAAAGAGTTTCTTCCTGTGGGAGACATAATACAAATTGATATAGATTCTAGAGAGTTAAAAAAAGGACACCCTAAAGTTAAATGGCCTTATTGCTTTGACGTTAATCACTTTCTTCCTCTATTGTTAAAGCATAATCTTGGAGTATATCCAGAATGGTTAAAGTTTAGTGCAAAAGTAAAAAATGCTTTTCCACTTATTGATAAAGGTAATCAAACCAAAGATAAATTTTTATCTCCTTATTTAGTAATTAACGAGGTATCTAGAATTTTAAAGAAAAATGATGTTGTTGTACCATGTAGCAGTGGTGGGGTATTTACTGCATTTAAGCAAGCATTTGTTCCTAAGTTTGGTCAAAGGATAGTCTCAAATAAAGGTCTTGCTTCCATGGGGTATGGGCTTTCTGCAGCAATTGGAGCAGCATTCTCTAATAATAAAAAAAGAATAATTCACTTTGAAGGGGATGGTGGGTTCTCTCAAAATATTCAAGAAATTGGTACTATGATAGTTAATAATCTAAATATTAAATCTTTTATATTTGATGATTCAGGATATGCATCAATTAGAATGACACAGAAAAACTACTTTCATGGTAAATATATGGGATGTGATATTAAAAGCGGATTAGGACTTCCTAATTGGGAGAAGCTATTCGCAGCATGGAACATAAAGGCTATAAGATTAAAGAAAGATTTTATAAACAATAAAATTTTTATTAAACATATGAATCAAGTCGGACCATCTGTATTTATAGTTCCCACAGATCCTGAACAAACTTATTTTCCGAAGATACAAAGTAGAGTAACTAAATCTGGCTCAATGGAATCTAATCCAATTCATATAATGACTCCTGAATTAACTAGCAAGGAGATGGAAGCTTTCTTTAAATATTTAAAGTGATATTTTTTGTTGGTTATATTTGGTAGGATTTAAAAAGAATGGAAAAGCTTAAAAATTTCATCAAAAATAACAGAAAATTTATTTTATTTCTTTTTGTTGGGGGGATTAATACTCTCTTCGGATATTCTATTTTTGCGATTTTCTTATGGCTAGGTGTTCATTATTCAGTTGCAGCTTTACTTTCAACAATTGCAGGAATTTTATTTAATTTTACTACTTTTGGCCGTTTAGTTTTTGATAACAAGTCTTATTCTAATTTACCAAAGTTTATTTTAATATATGTATTAAACTATTTACTTGGCGTAGGACTATTGTTTTTATCTAATCAGTTTGGTTATAATTTATACTTTGTTCAAGCAGTATTAATTCTACCAACAGCATTATTAAGATTTATTTTAATGAAGTATTTCGTTTATAAAACTTAAGAATTAATCAAAGTTGATCCACAAAAAAGGTAGGATTTGTAGATTTTTGGTTTATAGTTAACCCAAGATTAACAATAAGGATGGCAGCTATGAATAAATTCTTTTTTTTATTATTTTTATTATTTTTCCTAATAAGCCCTAATGCTTATTCGAATGATCAAAATATTCAAGCAAAAACTAAAATATATGCAGGTGGGGGTTTTATTTCAAAGCCAACTTATGAGGGCTCAAGTTCTAGGAGATTCATGTGGATTCCAATGATTGCACTGCAATATTCTGATAATTCCAAGAGATTTTTAAATTCTTTTGATTTTTATGGCCCTTATGCAAGCTTAGGTATTTATAGTGATGATATTTTTTCAATTAAATTGTTTTCTATGTATGATTTTGGTAGACAGAATGGTGATGATAACTCTTTAGCAGGTCTAGAGGAAATAGATCCTCATTTTCAAAACGGAATTGAATTAGACTTTTCTCTTCCCTTTGATTTTTCTATTGGCTACTCAATAGTTACTGATACTAAGGATTTTTATAGTGGTTCATATGATAGTAAAATTTCATTGAATCATGAAAAATTGATTTGGATAAATTTTAAACAACCACTTATAAACGCTGCTAGTATATCAACAAATTATGCAAATTCTGATTATCTTAATGAATGGTTTGGAACACCATATCCAGCCTTTTCCGATCCAAATGCTATGTACCAGTTTTATAAGCCAGGTGCAGGTTTTTATAAAATATCATTTTCTAATAATGTAATTTTTCCATTGAATGAAAAAGTTAAAGGTTTTATTGATTTAAGCTATGATCGCCTAACAGGAGATGCAGGAGATAGTCAACTTGTTAAAAGACAAGGGTCTAAGAATCAATTCGGATTAATGTTTAATGCATTATATGAATTTTATTCTTTTTAATTGTATAAAATGATTAAGTTTAAATCCTTAATTATTAATTTATAATATCCGGAAAGGAGATTTTTTGATGAAAAGAGCATTAATAACAGGTATTACTGGTCAAGATGGAGCATATCTCGCTAAACACTTACTAAATGAAGGATATGACGTTTATGGGGCTGCTAGAAGAAACTCTAATTACAATACAGAGAGATTACAAATACTAGGAATAGAAAAGGATATTAAAATAAAAGAATTTGAGTTATTAGAAGAAACAAATATAAGAAATGTAGTCGAATCTGTTAATCCTGACGAGGTATATAATTTGGGAGCCCAAAGTTTTGTTGGAGCTAGTTTTGATACTCCTTTGTACACAGCCGAAGTAACTGGACTGGGAACTTTAAGGGTTTTAGAGGCTATTAGGACAATTTCACCGAAAACCAAGTTTTATCAAGCCTCATCCTCTGAAATGTTTGGAAAAGTTATGGAAACGCCTCAAAATGAAGAGACACCATTCTATCCAAGATCACCATATGGGGTGGCGAAAGTGTATTCACATTTTATTACAATGAATTATCGTGAATCTTATGATATCTTTGGTTGCTGTGGAATACTTTTTAATCATGAATCACCATTAAGAGGGAATGAGTTTGTTACAAAGAAAATTTCAAAAGCTATAGCTAGAATTAAAAAAGGAAAACAGGATCAATTGGTTCTTGGGAACCTGGAAGCAAAAAGAGATTGGGGTTTTGCTGGAGATTATGTTGAGGCAATGCATTTGATGCTTCAAGCTAAAAATCCAGATGATTATGTAGTATCTACAGGAGAAACACATTCCGTTAGAGAATTTGTCGAAGTTACATTAAATCATGCCGGTATAAATTTTGAATGGTCTGGTGAAGGAGTTGATACAGTAGCAATTGATAAAGATAGTGGAAAAGAAATTGTTGTTTGCAGTAAGGAATTTTATAGACCTGCTGAGGTTGACTTACTTCTTGGAGATTGTAGCAAGGCAACTGAGAAGTTAGGTTGGAAGCCAAAGACTAAATTTGAATCACTTGCGGAAATGATGATTAACTATGAGCTTACTTTAAATTAATTAACTTACTCTAAGCTTTATTAAAGTTAAGAAGAAATCTAGATATGTCTTTAATTTCCTTTTTGTTTTTCCATGAACCCTAGTATCAAAAGTGTATGGAACCTCTTTGATCTTATTTGTATTATTTAGCTTGGTTGCTTTGTAAACAATCTCTGGAATTATATCAAAATTCTCAGAATGTAAATTAATTGTCTTTAAAAGTTTTGTCTCGTACATCTTAAAACTACCAGACCAGTCAGAACAGTTTACTCTTAGAATCAATGAGTAAACAAGGTTTAATAGTTTAGACAAGAAAATTGACGTAACCTTATCATTTGTTTTACCACCATCGCAATATCTAGAAGCTATACATATCCCGTTATCATTAATTTCTTCTATTATTTTAGGAATTAATTTCGGATTGTGAGAACCATCAGCATCCATGAACAATGTAAATTCTTTTGATATTGTTTTTATTCCAGTTTTCACAGCATTACCATAATTATCTTTTCCGATAGTATTTACATATGAAACTTTTTCAAATTTTGAACAAACTTCGGGAGATTCATCCATCGGAACACAGCTATCTACAATAATAATTTCATAGTCGATTCCCGTGGGAGTCATACTTTCAATAATTTGAGGGAGTAAAAACTTCAGGTTCTCTGCTTCCTTTAAGCATGGGATGACAATATTTAATGATTTCAATTTATTTTCTTTCAATATCCTCTTCTATACATTCTTTGCCGTATTGTACTTCCACAACTATGAGTTCCTCTGATGTGTTATTTATAAGTTGATGCCATTGATTTACTGCTATATCAAAATGTTCAAATGTATTAATGGTGTGCTCAATATCATTTAGTATTATGGTTGCAACTCCTTTTATGACAAACCAATGTTCATTTCTATGATTATGTTTTTGATAAGATAGTTTTTGTCCAGGCTTTACAATTAATGATTTCAGTTTAGCTTTTTGGTTTTTAATATTGAATTCTCTGTATGAATGCCACTCACCCCATGGACGCGGCATAGGAGAATCTCTCCATTTGTCTAGTATATTGCTAGACGATTGAGTTTTGCCTCCACCAACATTAAATATTTCATTTACACCATTTTCATTGCAAAATTTGCTTTCAGGTGTTGTTTGTTTATTTCTATCCCCACCATTTGCAAAAGATATATTATAATTAGGATATTTCTTTGTTACATCGACAATACCTTGAACAGCTGTTCCGTCATCATCATTAAAATGAATAACGTCGATTACACCATTGATATTCTTGGCTACCGATTCTCTATCTTTCCAATCCATAAAGAAGCTTCCCTTCTTTCTAATTAGCCATTCGTCTGAATTTAGTAGGACTACAATATCTCCCAAATCTCTAGCTTCCTCAAACATAGAAATATGGCCAGAATGTATTGGATCGAAGCCTCCAGATAATATTATAATATTTTTGCTCATGTAAGATAACCTAAATTAATATTTTCTATTTTAACCCTGGGATAAGAAAAAACAAATATGATTTATTAATATCAGTACTTTTTGCAATTATTTTACTATAATTTATATATTATGAGTAAAAATAAAGATAATTCTCTACTTTCTTATTTTTTCTGCTCAGTATTATTTTTTCTTCCAATCTATCTTTTGTTTAGTTTTTTTCCAAGTATTGTAAATTTCAGTATTTATAAAACACCTAGTCCAGAAAACTTTCCTTTATTTAATAATTATTGGTCTCTGGGAAATACTGGTATAGAGTCTTTTTTGCTGACTTTTTTTTCGCTCCTATACTTGATCCTTATTTTTTACTTTAATAATTTTATATTAAAGACAAAGATGGTAAATTACGGGAAGAAAAGAAGTTGTATTTTTAGTCTTTTTCTAGGAATTTTTATATTAATATGGATTTATAATAATCTAGATACGCGTGGATTTTATTGGCAATTTAAACAATATGATTTTTATAATTTAAACTCATGGATATTTTGCGGTCTTTATATATCACTTTTTAATATTTCAATTTCTATAAAAAGTTTAAAAAGGAATTATTTTGTTTTTTTAGCTTTAATTTCATTTTGTTCATTGGTACCGGTTGGGTTCATTCAGCAGTATGATTTTGAATTTTTTGCCATCCCTGCTCTTGGAATATTAAGCCAGACTCAACTAAATGAGATATATTTTCAATATGACATACTTATACCTATTTTAATAGCACTATGGAAGTTGGTTGGGTTCGAAATATACAATTTTTATATATTTCTGAATATTGTTTTATTCTTGTATCTCTTTGCTTTATGTAAATTACTTAAGTCTTTAATTTCATCAAGATATATATTATCACTCGGAATATTTTTTATTATTTTCTTAAGATATTACCTAATTGATATGAAATTTGGCTCTACATTTATACAGTACTCTCCTCTAAGGGCTGATTTATGGATTATTTTAGCGTTATTTGTAAGTGCCTGGGGTCTAAAATCCAATAAGATTTTCCTGGCCTTGATTCTAATGCTAGTTTTTTCATTTAACAATGGAGTCCTATACTTAATTGCATATTTTTTAACTCTTTTAGTTTTTGAGATTCTTGATTCAAAAATAATAAATACCTCTATTTTTTTTAAATGGATAAAAGCAAATACATCTAGGTTTATAATTGGATTTGTAGTAGCTTTTTTAGTCTACACTTTTATATATTCTTTTGGTGACAATATTGGGACCAAACAATTTTTAAAATACTCAATTCAGTCAAATAAAATTCAAAAATTTTCTATAATCTGGATATCTCTTCTATCGATAGGCTGTCTTTCAGGTTTTATTTCGAAGAAATTTGAAAGAATTGAAAGAAGAAAACTAGAGACTTACATATTTCTAATATTTTTAACAATTATTAATTTTACATTTTGTTTTTATAAAAATACAATATTGTCTTTTATTAGTGTAAGTACATCATATCTAGTTTTATTATTTATCTTTTTAGATTTAAATTCAGAAGTTTTACGGAAGATTGTAAAAAATTTTAGATATCCTAATGCTCTTAAGGTGGCACCTGTTATTTTATTACTATTCCCACTCGCCTTCAACCAGTACGGGGTTCCAACAATAATAAACAATCAGTTTAGATTTATTAAATCAAATTCGGCTTTTAAAGCAAAAAAAATTAACACAGACATAAATCAGATTATACAATTAAAAAAAATTCTAGCCCAAGAAACTAAAGTTACCTTTTATGGACCAGGATCATATATACAATATTATGAATTAGAATTAAAACCCGATAATTTTTTTAATTTTACTTCTAATATGTACGATGATAGGAAGTACAGGGATTTTTTAAAAAGAAAAATTGATAATGGTTTTTTGCTAGTTTTTCCAAAATCTAAAGTTACACCATGGGGCTACCCTAGAAAAGAGTATTTTGATTTTTGGTATTCTTTCCTTCAGGAAAATCCATCATTTTCTTTACATAAAGAGGATAAGTTCGAAATAATTTATAGGAAGGCTTTTCATGCTTTTGATTGACCTTTAATTTCTTATAAATATGGTATTTTAATAATTATGGATGAGCCAAGAATCGATAATTTAGGTTTAGAAGAAGCGTATAGAGAAACTAAGAAAGGGAATTTTAAAAAAGCTATAGATATTTACGATAGTCTTTTAAATAACAATCCTGATGATCATGATGTGTTAATAAATAAATCTATAACATTAATGAATATGAAAAGTTATGAGGATTCACTTAAATCGATTGAATTTATATCTTATGAAAGTCCACATGGTTTTGATAAAATGCTTATCGAGGCAAGCTGCTTTTACAGCTTGGGCAAAATCGAAGAAGCACAAGATCTTTATGTAAAAATTGCTAATAGAATTCCATTAAATAAAGACTCTATAATTCAAATAGGGTCTAAGTGTCTAGAGCAAGGATTTTGTAGAAGTGCTGTTCAAATCTTCTCTAAGCTAGAAGACAAGCCACATAAATTTGAAAAAAACTACCTTCTAGGTCTCTCCTATAAAGGGTTGGGGGAGTTGACTAACTCTATTCGTGCTTTTGGAAGAGCTTTGAGAGCAAGACCTGATTTTTACCAATTATATCCTCTTACAGCAGCAACGTGCTTTCAAAATAATATGCTAGAAGAGGGTGACAAATTAATGAACATATTAAAGGACGAACATAACGCACTTTTCCAACATGTTGCGGGTACCGTTAGTCACTATAGAAGTCAGAATAAGGTTGATTAATCAAAATTCTAAGATTAGAAAATGTATAAATTTAATATTAAAAAGAAAAATTATTTCGAGTTTAGTTTTCTTGAATAAGCTAATTGTATTAAAAGTAATATAAATAGACCAATGTACAATGGCGTATTTATTGAAAAGTTTTGAAAGAAAAAACCAGAAAATGGCTGTCCTGTGAATCTTGCGATACTTAAACCAGATTGATTAATACTTAGAGCTGATCCAGTATGACTTGTATCTGAATTCATGCTTACTAGGCTATTTATAGTTGGATTTAGAATCCCAATGCCCATTGTACAGAAAAATATTGCGATAGAAAGCATTAAATAATTAAAAGATATTGTTAATGTATAGATTCCAATAAAAATAAAAATTATTGAAATAAATATTGTTCTTTTCTCTTCTAATTTCTTAACGAATAAGTTAATAGAAACTGATTGATGGAAAGCTAATAGTATTCCAACAAATGTCATCATTATTCCTATCTGTTGAGGACCCCAATTAAACCGTGCTTCAGACCATAAGGCAAAGATTCCGTTTAGACCTGAAAAAACAAAATTTATAGAGAAGTATAGAATAAAGAGATATGTAAGATTTCTTTTCTTCAGGAGAGAGAATATAGAATCCTTCTTTTTATCTAAGTAATTGGAGACAATTTTTGTTTTTGTTGGTTGTAGGAAAAAAATTAAAATAAAAAGATTAATTATGTTTATAATTGCTGCGAAGATAGATGAGTTAAAATAGTTCGGAGATAAGCTATCTGAACCTGCAAGATAGCCTCCTATTAAAGGACCTATAGCGAACCCTAAACTGTATGCAGAGTTAAATCTTCCAACATGTTTAGTTCTTTCCTCTGAAGTTGTTAGATCGGAGACATATGCAGAACCTACCGAAATATTACAAGAAAAAAGACCTGCTATTAATCTCGAAGCAAAAAGTAATGGAAGCGTGCTAGCAAAAGACATAATTAAATGAGAGATTAGGTCTGCAAAAGAAGAAGATACTAGCAAGGGTTTTCTTCCAAATTTATCAGATAGTTTTCCTAAAAATGGTGATGCAAAGAATTGTATAAAGGAAAATGTTGAAATATATATTGTTACAAGAAAAGGCCCAGCTCCCAACATTTTTGCATGAAAGGGTAAAACCGAGATTATAATTGAGCTAAATGCAACTACATCAAGAAAGATGTAAATTAATAAAATATTCATCTATAAACTATAACCATTAAAAAAAACAATTAGTTTTTAAATAAATCTAAAAAAGCTTAATTATTTCTTATAAGCTAAATTTACTATTGAGAGCAGAACCCACCATCTATCATAAGAGTATGTCCTGTAACATAGCTAGACTCTTCTGATAAAAGCCATTGAACAGCATCGCTTATCTCATTAGGTTCACCAATTCTATTCATAGGGACCATTCCACCGAATTGTTCTGGATGTCCGTCAGTTGGTACTTCTAGCATAGGTGTTCTAATAGGGCCGGGACCTACGGCGTTAACTCTTATGTTGGACTGAGCTACTTCTAAAGCGGCACCTTTAGTTAATCCTGTGACAGCATGTTTCGTTGCAGAATATACAGTTAGTCCTCCATATGCTGCATGTGACAAGATTGAGCTATTATTAACTATGCTGCATGGATTTTCTGGAGAAGCATATTTTAACATCTCTTCTATTTGGTAGTGAAGACAATAAATAACACCTTTTATGTTTACATCAACTATATAAGATGAGTCCTCGGGCTTTTGAGTTGAAATTGGTTCTACATCACCAAGCAAGCCTGAATTATTGAATGCGTACTGAAATTGACCGTATTGATTTAAGGTAAAATCTATAAGTTTTTTGACTTCATCAGCTTTTGAAACATCAGTTTTTAAAAATACGGCATCTCCACCATTTTTTTTGATAATATCTACTACTTCATTTCCCTTTTCTTCATTTCTATTTCCAATTACTTGTTTTATTCCTGTTTTGGCGAGCTCTATACATGTACTTCTTCCAATCCCAGTTCCGCCGCCGGTTACTATTATTACTTTATCTTTAAAATTCATAATCTCCTCCAGAAGTCCTTATTAAACCTATCTAAAAAACTTCAATAAAATGATAACCAATTTATGTTAAAAAACTAATTAATTAAGATCAACTAATTCAAGTTCCGTATATGAATCGATTAAATTTTTCTGGAGTAACCATTTTTTCTTTTCTTAGCAACGACTTCTCTAGTAAATTTTTTTTATTAATTAGCTTCCGTTTTTCTTTATTGTTTGATGAACTATGAATTAAAGATATTAAATATTGATAAACTGTCCAAACTATACTTGATGGCGAAGCCATCTTATTAAAAATATATAGCTTCTCTTCTTCAGTAAGAGAAGTATTTTTTGGAGATATTTTTTTAAAAGTTTGATTTAAATCTAACCCAGGTTCATGATATATTGCTGGATAAGTGGAAGTTGCTGAAATAAGATTTATAAAAGAATATGATTTTAAATAAGTTTCAAGCTCCTTTATTGAAAAGTATAAAATTGACGGGTTTGATGAATAAAGATCGACATCATTAATTATTATATTATTTAAAACGTCAGGAAAGATTTCAGTATCCATTGTTAATAAGTATATCAATAATATCTTGGTTTGCCTTTGGAAAAATTGATTTATCTAATTGTGAAATCAATTCCCATTTATATTTATCGTGAACCTTAAGTTTTGGCCTAAATATTCTTCCTGAATAAGACACATAAGCACTAAGTTTAATATTAATATCTTTATATTCTTTGAATACCTCTGCAATAAACTTAATTTTATCAATTTTATATTCAATTTCTTCATAAACTTCTCGTATTGCACATTCTACGGCAGTTTCATTTTCCTCTTTTCCCCCAGGAAACTCCCATAAACCATTTCTGGGCCCATTGTGATCTCTTCTTAAGATTAGAGCTTTATTCTCATAAATTATAATGCAACATGAAACTTTAATTGTTTGTTTAGTTTTTGATGTTATTTCATTCATAATTAAAGTTAGAATACTTTATATTATGGTCTAAGTAATAGGTTAATTATATGAAAAAAAGATTAGATTTACTATTAGTTGAGAAAAGTTTTTTTAATTCCAGAACTAATGCTCAAGTCCATATAATAGCGGGAGAGGTATTTGTTAACGATGAAAAAGTTCTTACACCATCGAAATTGATTGATTCTGGGTCTAGAATAGAAATTAAACTCCTTAAGGATAGTTTTGTAAGCAGGGGAGGTATTAAATTAGAAGAAGCAATAAATTATTATCAAATAAATATAAAAGATAAAATCTGTTTGGATATTGGTGCTTCAACAGGTGGTTTTACAGATTGCCTTCTAAGAAAAGAAGCATTAAAGGTTTATTCTGTTGATGTTGGATATGGACAATTGGATTATAAGTTAAGAAATCATAATAAGGTAGTTAATATCGAGAAACTTAATGCAAGGTATTTAACGAAAAATAAAGTCCCTGATCAGATTGATGTAATAGTTATGGACGTTTCTTTTATATCCATAACAAAATTTGAAAAATTTTTCTCAGAGTTTTCAAATAATAAGAATATCTTTATTGGTTTAATTAAGCCTCAATTTGAATTGAGTTCAGATAAGATTGGAAAAAATGGAATAGTAAAAAATTCTGAATTCAGAGAATATGCTGTTAATAATGTTAGGAATTTTTTAAGTAAATTCTATAATCAGCTTTATAAAACGATTGAGTCGCCAATCAAAGGGGCTAAAGGAAATATTGAATATTTAATTTGTTGTGAAAATTGAACTACTTTTGTTTGTTCCAATCTTTTAGGAAATTTTCTAATCCAATGTCTGTTAATGGATGTTTAAATAATTGAAGTAATACCTTAAACGGTATTGTAGCGACATCTGCACCCATACGGGCTGATTCGACGAGATGAATAGGGTTTCTAATGCTTGCTACAAGGATTTCTGTAGCAAAACCATAATTTAAAAAGATTTCTGAAATTTCATTTATTAAATTCATTCCATTTGATGAAATATCGTCAAGTCTACCAACAAATGGACTAACATATGATGCACCCGCCTTTGCTGCAATCAAAGCCTGAGAGGAGCTAAAAATTAATGTGACATTTACTGGAATTTTCTTTTTTGATAGAAACTTGGTTGTCTTGATTCCATCAATAGTCATAGGAAGTTTTATTACAACATTTTTATCAATTTTAGAGAGTTCGAGGGCTTCTTTTTTCATTGAAGCAAAGTCTGTGGATAACACTTCAGCGCTTACAGGACCTTTCACGATCTTACAGATTTCTTTAATAGTTGTTTTAAAA
>PAOQ02000022.1 GCA_002708105.2 bacterium
AAGTAGTTTCTGAAAAAGGTAAAGAAAAAGCAAGTGATCTTAAAACTTTATAAATAAGTAAATATTTTCACAGATTTTCTTAAGACAAAAAACAAGGTCTATTTATTTTAATAAATAAACCTTGTTTTTTTTTAGGAAAAATTAGAGGATAACTTTATTTTTAACGTCTTCTAACAAGCTAGGCATGGAAAATAAGTCGTGAACGACTTTTGCATTTATTGATTTATAAGTATCAGCATAGATACTAGATTTTTTACCATTTATTACAATATCGATATCATCACCAATACCAGATCTAATTTTTTCAAGCTCAGTACACAATGAAATATCATCTAATGGATAAAGAACGCTTAGAATTAAACATGATGATTTTGATTCTTTTACAGCCTGTATTAGATCCCCCGAAGACAAGTCGGTTCCAAGATATATATTGTTCCAACCTGCAGCAACAGATAGACAAGAGTTAACCAGACATCCAAGCTCGGCTCTTTGACCTTTAGGTGTAGCTATTAAAGCGGTAGGATTATCTTCGTTAAAACTTTTAAAGGAAGACCTGTAATTTTCTAAATAGTTTTTAATAACTGCATTTGCAAAACGTTCCTGAGGCTTTGAAATTTTATTGTTTTTCCATAGTCTACCAACATGTTTAATAAAAGGGACCATGAACTTATGAATTACGTACACGGCACCAAGTTCCATTGCAACATCGTAAATAGCTCTTTCCATTTTGGAAATATTGTATTCTCGAAGAGAATCTATACATATATCAAAATATACTTTAGTAACATCACTTAACTGCTCAAGTTCAGGATAAGTTACTTTTGAGGAACTACCTTCGAAACTATTTACCATTTCTTTGAGATCTTGCAGTTGAAGTTCACCTATTTCTTGAAGCGAGAAACCCATATTCTTGGCTTGAACCATGAGCTGTAAAAGTTCTAAATCCTTATCGGTAAATCTTCTACTACCCTTACCAGACCTGTTTATATTAAGAATTGAGTATCGTTCTTCCCATTTTCTTATCTGATCTGCAGTTAAACCAGTAATTTTAGTTACTACTCTGATTGGATAATTTTTTTCATTCATATACGTATACTAATGTATTTTTATTCTATGTCAATGTTTTTTAAAAATTTGTCAAGATTTTTAACATTTTTTTTAAAAAAAGGTGGACAAAACTTTGACACTTGATATAATAGTTATTGTGAGGTGTTAATATGAATCAAAAAAATAGATCAACAAACAAATCAAGCAATTTTTTAAATTCAAAGTCCACCTTTGTGTCAACGAAAGGTGATAATTCAGAATTCAATTCAATTCAAGAATATTTTTCTAACGCTCTTGTCGCTCCACTACTTTCTTCATCAGAAGAAAAATCTCTTTCTTCACAGCTCAAGTCTTGTGATGCACAAATCAAATCTTTTGAAAAAAAGATTACTACTGCTGAAGAAAGAGATAAAGTTAAATTTAATAGCTTTTTAAAAGCTATTAAAAACAAAAGAAGTCAATTATTTCAGTCATTCACCAAATCTAACCTTAGGTTAGTTGTTAGCATTGCAAAAAAATATGCTAATAAGGGTGTTCCTCTAATTGATTTAATCCAAGAAGGTAATATTGGTTTAATGAGAGCCGTTGAGAAATTTGATCATTCGAGAGGATTCAAATTTTCTACCTATGCTGCATGGTGGATTCATCAATCTATAACCAGAAGCATAATGGATCAATCAAGATCAATAAAGGTTCCAGTCTATATTCTTGAAAAATCAGCCAAAGTATTCAAGGCAAATAAAGCACTAGAAGAAAAGCTTTCCAGAAAACCTGAGCTATATGAAATTGCTGAAGAAGTGGATCTACCAGTCGAAGCAGTCAAGCAAATACTTGATTCTGGATCAGATACATTTTCTCTTGATGCACCAATTTCAACTGACGAAAATGGGTCTTTTATGGACTTTATAGAAGATGAAAATCTTTTACAAGATGATCTTAGTGCCCATTCCTCGCTACAAGATACTATTGGTCAGGCGCTATCAATGTTAGATATTAGAGAAAAAGAGATTATTAAACTCAGATTTGGTATTGATAATTCACAAATATTGACGCTAGATGAAATCGGTAAAAGATATAATTTAACTCGCGAAAGAATTAGACAAATTGAAAAAAAGGCATTAAAAAAAATTGAAAAGAACTTTGGGGTTTCCCTGAAAGGGTTCTTAAATTAGGGGGTTTTATGACTTTTCACATTAATGAAAAACCATCAGATTTNCAATNGAAACAAAGCACTAAACTTTCGAGTAAGNNAAAAGCTAAGAATATTAGCNCTAAAAGCTCTTACCCAAAAAGGATTAGAAGAAACACACGAAATCTATTATTATTTTAATTGATGCCTGAGTTTAGTTTTTCTAAATCATTCAACTTCCCTATTAATCAAGTTTTTGATTGGCACAAATCTGACCTTGCTCTGGAAAGAATTACTCCACCTTGGGATAATATTAAAGTGGTTAAAAGAGAGCCCTTAACTACGAATTTTTTGAAAGATGGAAAAATCATTTTGGAACAAAATTTCATGCCACTTGTTAATTTAAAATGGAGACTCTCACATCAAAATTATGTCGAAGGAAAATCTTTCGAAGACAAGATGATTTCTGGTCCTGTTAAAAGCTGGGTTCATAATCATGAATTCATCCAAGAATCAAAAAATAAAACAAAAATACGGGATAAAATTAACTTTTCCCATTGGATTAAAATTAAAAAATTGGATGACTTTACACTAAATAGTATGGAAAAATCATTCCGATATAGAAATAAAATTATTGAACACGACTTATCAAAGCAATATGCTAATACAAATGGCTATTATGTTGTAGTTTCAGGGGCAAGTGGGTTAGTTGGATCAGACCTGGTCCCATTGTTAAACTCTTTAGGTTATAAAATACTAATTCTAAAATTTGATGAGAATTCGACTAATCTTGAAACAATTCAGGTTAAAAGTATAAAAAACAAAGAGATTGTTTCATTGAATTGGAATCCATATTCAAAAGTTATTCCAAGAATCCCTAAAGAAATAGCTGAGAAAGTAAAATTCCTAGTCAATTTATCTGGCGAAAATATATTAGGAGTGTGGACCAAATCAAAAAAGGACCTAATAGTAAAAAGCAGGCTTCATACAACCAGAAGCTTACTAAGCTTTATAAAAACTAACTCCATAGAATTAAAAACATCTATCCACGCTTCAGCTACAGGCTTTTATGGTTCAAACAAAGATATGAAATTAGATGAGAACAATTCTCCTGGGATCGGTTTTCTAGCAAAAACCACCAATGAATGGGAAAAGGAACAAAATAATTTTCTTAGTTGTTCAAAAAGAAATATCAACTTACGGATAGGTACTGTACTTTCTAGCAAAGGGGGACTTATAAAGCTAATAAAAGCGCCATTCAGGCTAGGACTAGCTGGCTATGTAGGTAATGGAAATAATTATATAAACTGGATTCTATTAGAAGATTTAATAAGAATCATCGAAAGAAGTTTTCATGATAAAGCCTTCTCTGGACCTGTGAATGCAGTAAGCCCTACCCCATTAAAAAGTAAAGATTTCTTTCGAGTTATAGCAGAAAAATATAATTCGAAAATATTTATCAGTATTCCAGCTTTTTTTCCAAATCTTATTTCCAAAGAATTAGTACAAGAAATAATATTGAGCAATCAAAAAATAATACCAAAAAAACTATTAAGGAATGAATATAAATTCTTTGCTCATACATTGGATAAAGCATTGGACAATATCGTAGGTATTTAGTAACTTTTATAGATATGAATATTAATAAAACTAGAAAAATATATAAGGACAAAAAGTCAATCTTTAGCAATAACCATTCTCCTCTAGCTCTTTTTAAAACATGGTATAGTGAAGCTGAAAAGAAAGTTACAGAGCCTAATGCTTTTTCCTTATCAACAACATACAGAAACAAACCTTCTTCAAGAATGATGTTACTTAAAAGTTTCTCAAATACTTTTACTTTTTATACTAACAATAACAGCAGAAAGGGAAAGGACATTGATAGCAATAAATTCGCATCAATATTATTTTGGTGGAAAGAAATGCAGCGTCAAGTTAGAATTGAAGGCTACTTAAAGCAACTTAGTGAATCCACTGTTAAAAAATATTTTTATTCACGGCCAAGAGAAAGTCAAATTGGTGCATTAAGTTCTAATCAGAGTTCATCTCTATCGTCTTACAATGAACTAGTTAACGAATTTAATCGAAATAATATTATATATAAGAATAAAAAAATACCTTTTCCCCAAAATTGGACAGGGTTCCAGCTTAAACCTTCACTAATAGAATTTTGGCAAGGTGGAAAAAATCGACTCCATCAAAGAATCGAGTACAAAAGAAAAGACAAAAAATGGGAAATAAGAATTTTAGCTCCATGAAAAAAGAAAAATATAGATTCTTTGTTGATAAAGAATGCAATTGGTTTCAAGATGGCAAGCCAATCACTCATGAAGGAATTTATAAATTTAATTATCAGTGTTTAAATGTTAATAAAGACAATGAATTTTATCTAAAAGAAGGAAGTTCAATTGCATACGTAAAATTCGAAGACAAGCCTTTTTTTGTTAAACGAGTAGATATAATTACCGAGAAGAAAATTATATTACTTTTAAATGACTTTTCGGAGGAAGAGCTAGATATTCATGGTTTGTATTTCAAAAAGAACATACCCTACTGCAACGTAAAAGAAGGGCTTTTCCAGGCAAGATTTTCAAGGCCTGCTCTTTATCAAATCAGTAAAATTATTAACATAGTCAATGATAACTACTATATCGGGGAGCTGCTAATTAAGCGTCAATAAAGCTAATACTTTCAATTGTCCTAAAAATTACCTCGTCTGAAAGATTAAACCCCTTGTCAGTTAAACGTAAATTATATCCATCATACTCAACAAGCTTCTCTCTTGTCATATTATCAATATCTTCCTCAAAAAGCCTAAAGCTCTCTATAGATTGAAGAAATTTAATGTTAATTCCTTTTTTTAATCTTAATCCCATCATAAATCCATCCCTAACATACTCCTTAATTCCAAGGGAAAAACCTTCTAAGATACTTTTATTCCAAGGTACATTAAGAAACTTTTCGTATTCTATAATCGTATTTGGATTACTCCACCTATAATAAATCTTATCTTTTACATTAATCAAACTGGAATGTGCTCCTGGACCAAGTCCAAGATAAGAATCACAGTTCCAATAAAGAAGATTATGCTTTGATTCATAAGAAGGTTTAGAAAAATTTGAAATCTCGTATTGATCTATACCAATCTCCTTCAACTTCTTTTTTGTAATTTTCGTCATTTCAATAAAAGTTTCATCTACAATATCACTAATTTCTCCTCTATCCCGCATTTTTGAAAAAGGAGTTTTTTCTTCAATTGTTAAACAATAAGTTGATATATGCTTTACATCTATTTCAGAAAGGAAAGACAATTCCTTTTCCCATTCGATCAAAGATTCATTGTCAACTCCAAAAATAAAATCAAAATTTATGTTTTTAATTTCTGATCTTGCAATTTTACTTATAAATTTCTGATTAGATTCACTAGTAGATTTTCTTCCCAAAATTTTTAATTTAGAATTATTAAAGGATTGTATTCCAACACTTACTCTGTTGATACCAATTTCTGATAAAGCCCCTAAGTCTTCCACCTCTGTATCATATGGATTAATCTCAATACCGATTTCACAATGAGATTCAAAATGGCAGATTTTTTTTATTTCAATTAAAATTCTTTTTATTAATTTAGAATCTAACAGTGAGGGCGTACCACCACCAAAATGAATACTAACAATATTTTTATCTTTAAAAAGGTGAACTTTACTTCTTAAATCTTTTAAAATCAGCTCTACAAGCTTTTCATAATCAGCTACATAAGATGAATAAACATTAAAATTGCAGTATGGACACACTTTTGTGCAATAAGGAACGTGAATATATATACCAAATTTATTACTCATGCTATACTGTTTTTATTAAAATGACGCGATTTATCCACCTTTTTCTAATAATTTATATCTTAACAGGTAGTTCTGCATGGTCTAATGATTATACAAACTTTTCTTTAAAAGATGCCCATGCAATAGCAATAGAGAACAATTACGAATTAATTTATTTAAAAGAGGAGATAAAAGCCCGATATTCCAGCGGTCAGGAATATCAAGCTCAGTATTTCCCCCAAATTAATGCTGGTGTTATTTTCCCATTTTATGGAAGAAGCTCAGCAATTAATGTTGATCAATTATTATTCGATTTTGGTAAATTAAGCCAGAGGATAAACGCAGGAAAGTATTTAATTCGTGCACAAGAATACTCGCATGAAGGAAAAAAAATTATGATTCTCAATGAGGTGACTGAAAAATTTTATGGAATTTTAAAAGCTAAAAATTTTATTTCTGGCTTAGAATCTGAAAAGAAAACAAAAGATAAAGAATTAGAAAAATCTATTGCTTTTTTAAAAGCAGGAAGAGTATCATCACTTGATGTTGCACAGACAAATCTAAATCTTAGCAGAATAGAACTTGATTTAATTTCAAAAAAAGGACTATTAAGAAAATTAGAAGAGGAGCTTTTTACTCTTCTAGGAGTTACAACACCTGAAGCTGTAAATTATGTTTCAGAATTGGAATATACTAAAATAGACTTAGATTCTAACCTGATTATCGATTCATACATGGCTAACATGTATCAAGTTAAAGCATTAGAGATGTCTATATTGTCTACAAAGGCAACAATATCGGCAATCTATAGAGACTTTCTTCCTAATATAGTAGCACGAGCGGCATATAGGTTTGAAGGTAAGGGTGTTGCAGACGAAGACAAAGATAACGATCTAATCGGTGGTATGGGTGCAACATGGCAAATATTTAATGGTGGAAGAACATACTATCAAATTCAGTCTCATAAAGCTAGATTGAGAGCGCAGATGACTAAACTTAACCTACTAAAGCAACAACTAGGCTCAAAAATAAGAGCATCTGTGATTGAAGCTGAGACATCTTATTATAAAATTAATGTTTTAAAAAAATCTCTTAAAGCCTCTGAAGCACACTATAAATTTATGGAAACAAAGTATGACAGTGGTGAGCTACCAGAGATAAAACTTTTAGAGGCTGACAACATGAGAAATAAACAAGAAATTCTTTATCAAAATTCTATTTATGATTATATAATTAAAATTGCTAGAATAGAAAAAGTCACTGGGCTAGATATTACAAAATGAAGAATAAAAAAGAAAGCAAAAATCAAAAGGATAATTTCATAGGAAATTTTATTAATTTTATTAAAGTATTTTTTAATAAAATCTCACCAAAATTAGAGAATCTTTCTGATAAATCAATTAATAGTGTAGATACTTGGAAAAAAAAGCAATCTCCAACTTTTATGAAATATACTGAAAAAATTCTTCAGCAAATTAAGAGGATTAAAGATTTATTGGGTCCAACATTTATCAAAACCTTTATTTTTATAAGAAAAGTACTAATTAATTTAAGAGAGGCTATTCCTGTTTTAGGAAAAATATATAAATATATATCCAAACATCTGAATAATTTATTTTCAAGAACTAAACGTATTTTAAGAAAAACTCTCCATTTCTTTCAAGTTTTATTCAGCCCCCTTGTATGGCTAATAAATTTTATATGGTCACTTAGAATTTTAATAGCGGTTGGCCTAATCATTTTTCTTGTATGGAGTAGATTCGCACAATCTCCCTCAATAAATATTGTTGATGATGACATAAGGCTTTCGACAACCCAAATGTCAATTGGGGAAATAAGTGAGTTTGTTAAAACATCAGGGAAGATAGTTCCAAAAAGAGAGGAAAAGTTATACTCTAAAATAGATCTCCCATTAAAGAAGGTTTATGTTAAGTATGGTGATTTGGTAGAAGAGGGTCAACTATTGTTAGAGCTAGACTCTGACTTAATAGAAACTGACATTAATACGCAAAAACAGAAATTAACAGTTATTTCAAAAAAATACGATTTGGCACTTAAAAAAGCAGAATCAAATAAAAAACTGCTTGAGCAAGGTTTTATTTCAAAAGATGAATATGAATTAAGCTTAAGAGTCCCTGAGCAAATTTTAATTGATAAATCAAATACTGAATTAAACTTAAAAAAACTTGATGCGCAATTATTAAACACAAGATTTATTTCGCCAATCAAAGGAAGGGTAGATTATATAGATCCTGCCATCACGCAAGAGAATGCTCAAAGAGGTGGAATTAAAGTCGGAATCTATAAGTGGTTCTTTACAATTTCATCCTCAAATGATGAATTAAATCTTAATTTAAGTATTGACGGAAGAGATGTCTCAAAGGTAGAGATAGGACAAGATGTTATGTTCAAAGTTGACTCTTTCAAACAAAGAAAGTTTTACGGAAAAATAGTGAAGATTATAGAGCCTTTAAACTTAAAGCCACATACAAATAAAGCACCTGTTTTCTATGAATTAATTGCAAGTATAAATGAAAAAGAAATTAAGCTGAAATCTGGTCTCAGTGTTGACGCAGAAATTAAAATTCAAACAAAAACTGGAATAAAAAGAATACCAAGATCTGCTTTAAGATTCGTTCCTCCTAAAGATATTGTTGTAAAAATTCCACCCCCAAATAATGCTACTACACTTATCGTATGGATAGCTAATGAGGACAACTCCATATCAGCCATCCCTATTAAAACTGGGATTAAAGATAATCAATATATTGAAGTACCAGAGGATACTAAAATAACTCTTGAAGATTCAATAGTTATTGGTGCTACGGTTCCACAAACAAAGAAAAAGGGAAAGTTTGCTTTACCACAGCCTAAAAGATATTAATAGGATGAGTAATAAAACTGTAATAGAATTAGAAAATATAAATAAAATATATCAAACTGGGAAAAATGAGCTCCAAGTTCTTTTTGATATATGTCTTCAAATTTATGAAGGTGACTTTATTTCAATCGTTGGTCCATCAGGATCTGGAAAAACTACGTTATTAAATATTATGGCTTGTTTGGATAGGCCTACATCTGGTAGATATCTTCTTGGTGGGAAAAATGTTAAGTCAAAGTCAAACGATGACTTATCTAAACTAAGAAACAAGTCTATTGGATTTATATTTCAAAGTTTTAATCTAATCTCTAGACATACAGCAATTGAAAATGTTCAAATGCCTTTGCAATATTCAGATGTAATAAACAAAAAGGAAAGAGCACAAAAAGCCCTAGAATGTCTAGAGTTAGTTGATCTAACAAACAGAGCTAAACACCACCCCAATGAACTATCAGGTGGTCAACAACAAAGAGTTGCTATTGCAAGGTCTTTAATTAATAATCCCGATATAATTCTCGCAGATGAGCCTACTGGGAATTTAGACTCTAAAACCAGTAAGGATATTATAGATTTATTAAAAAAACTTCACGAATCAGGAAAAACTATTATCATTATAACCCATGATGAAAGTATCGCTAAAGAAGCTATGGACACTATAAGAATTAAAGATGGAAGAATAATATAAACAATGAAAATATCTTACATAATCGAAAATATTATCGAAGCAAAAACCAACTTATTAAGAAATATGCCAAGAACAATATTGACCTCCCTTGGAATAGTTATTGGAATTACCTCTGTAATCATCTTAGTAGCTATAACAGACGGTGCAAAAAATATTATTGAACAACAGCTTGTTAGCCTTGGTGCAAAAACTATTGTACTAAAACCAATTGGTAGAACAGCGAGTGGAGTTTACAGAGGGCAAGCTGCAGATTTCTCGCAAAATGAATTAAAACTAATGAGGGCTATTCCATCGGTAGAGTATGTTTCACCAATAGTAAAAACATCTAATCAAATTTCGTATAGAGATATCGTTCAAGTAGTTGCTGTTGTTGGAAGCAATGAAGATTTTTCTCTTATTAATGATTGGCCTACCGCATCGGGGGCATTTATCAATAGGATTGACGTTCAAGACGGGGCGAAAGTTTGTGTGCTAGGTGCTTCTGTTCAAAAAAGATTTTTTGGGGCAGAAAAATCTGTAGGTAAACAAATCAGAATAGATGGAATTTCATTTAGAGTTATAGGTCATCTAACAGAAAAGGGTTTAACTCCTGGCGGTAGAGATCAAGATGATTTTATTCTAATACCGTATACATCTTTAAATAGGTGGGACTACAAAGGTCAGCTTTATGGAATTAGTAATATTATCATCTCAACAACAAAGACAACAAATGTGGACTATGCGAAATTTGCAATAAGAAAGATGTTAAGAGAGCAGAGAGGTCTATTGAAAGATCAATTTGATAATTTCCAAATGGTATCATACGAAAATGTAACAAAGAAAATTTTGCAAACAACAACAATATTAAAAGTTCTACTATCTGCTATTGCTTCAATTTCTCTTATAGTTGGAGGGATAGGTATAATGAATGTCATGCTAGTTTCAGTAACAGAAAGGACTAAAGAAATAGGAATTCGAATAACAATTGGTGCTACAAGCAAAGATATAATCTTCCAATTTTTATCAGAATCTGCTCTACTTTCTTTTTTTGGTGGGCTAGTTGGTATTTCATTGGGTTATACTCTAAGCCATGTTGCATCAGGTTTCGTTGGATGGCCTGCAATCATAAGTACTAAATCGATCGCTGCGGCTTGTCTCTTCTCGGCATTCATTGGAATATTCTTTGGAATTTATCCTGCATATAAAGCTGCAAAGCTTGATCCAATAAAAGCTATAAGGAATGAAGAGTAATGTACGAAATTTTATCTAGATACTTTAAAGGGTTTGTTTTTTTAACTAATAGCATTAGTGAAAATAAATCTTTTAAAAAAGTCCCCTTATTTATTCTAACAATTGCAATATATCCTATTTCATTATTTGTTATCTTCATTCTTTTCTTATTGTCAAAAATAAGTATCATTCTATTTAATGTATTTAATAGGTAATTATTAAAATGAACAATCCGCTACCTAATCATATAGCCATTATAATGGATGGGAATAGAACATGGGCTAAGAACAACAATCTTTTAACAATTAAAGGCCATGAAAAGGGCCTAGATGTTGCAAGAGAAGTATGTATACATTCTAATAAGCTTGGAATAAAAAATCTTACACTTTATGCATTCTCAATACAGAATTGGACCAGACCCAAAGTTGAAATTGATGCTTTGTTTAATCTTTTTATAGATTTCTTTGATAACAAAAGTAAATTCTTTCATGATCATAAATTAAAATTTCAACCTATTGGAAGGATTAGCGAATTGCCAAAGAAGATTGAAAGTAAAGTTCTTTCTCTGAAAGCGTCAACAAAAGATTACAATGGAACATCTATTAACGTTGCAATAAATTATGGTGGTAGAGAAGAAATTATAGATACTGTTAATGCTATAGTTACTAAAAAGGGTGCTAAAAATAAAATAAATGAAGATCTTTTTAAAGAAAATTCATATTTCCCGAATACGCCTGACCCAGAATTGCTAATAAGGACAGCAGGTTACTCGAGAGTATCAAACTTCTTATTATGGCATATTGCGTATTCAGAAATAGATATATCTGATAAGTTATGGCCAGAATTTACTCAAAAAGATTTAGAAGAGTCGATTCAAAGATATAAATCAATTGATAGAAAATTTGGTGGTAGTTCAAAGAATGGTTAAAAAAATTAGTATTTTAGGTTCTACAGGGTCTATCGGAAGACAAACTTTATCAGTAATTAATGAAAATAAAAAAAAATTTCTTGTTTACTCATTGTCAGCTGGTAAGAATGTAAAACTTTTATTAAACCAAGTATCAAAATACAGACCAAAAATTATATCCTTATCAAGACAAGAGGATGCTATGTTAATAATGAAAAATCCACTGCTACGAAATATTAAAATAGTCCATGGCAACGACGGTCTTAAAGAAATTGGGGGGAAAAAAGAATCGGATATATTAGTTGCTGCAACCTCTGATGTTAGTTCATTGATTCCTACTTTAGAATTCTTAAAAAATGGTAAAAGAGTTTGTATAGCTAGTAAGGAAATATTCTTATTGCTAGGAAAAGAAATTGTAAAAATTGCAAAAAAATATTCAGGAGAAATAATCCCTATTGATAGCGAACATTCGGGACTTTTTCAAATTATCAATAATGAGCCTGAATCAAATATTAAAGCTATATATTTAACAGCTTCTGGTGGACCCTTTTTCGGAAAAAAAAGAAAGGATTTAAAAGATGTTACTCCAGAAGAAGCGCTTAAACATCCAACTTGGACGATGGGTAAAAAGATATCAATTGATTCTGCTACTATGATGAACAAAGCTATTGAAATAATAGAAGCATCATTAATGTTTAATATACCACATCAGAAAATCTACCCGATTATAAATAAAAAAAGTCATATTCATTCTATAGTTGAATTCATTGATGGGAACATTCTTTTTTCTGGTAGTGAAAATGATATGAAAATTCCAATAGGATATTCTCTTGATTATCCAAAAAGAATTCAAAGTAAAAAAAGAAAAATCATAAATTATAAAAATATTGAGCTAATAAAGATTAATGAAAAGAATTATTCTGCTTTCAAATTAGCTAGAAAAGCAATGGACCTTGGAGGGAGCATGCCAGCTGTTATGAATGCTGCTAATGGAGTTGCCGTAGAAAGTTTCTTAAATAGGAAATTAAGATTCAATGATATTCTAAAAGTCGTTGAACAAACAATGAATGAACATAAAATTGTTCGTAAAATTGACTTAAAAAAAATTATTAAAATAAATGAAATAGCCAAAAAAAGTGCGTATACTATAGTTAATAAGTGATTCTTTAATGACAAGTCTGATATCTTTTATTTTAATAATTAGTTTTCTAATTTTTATCCATGAACTTGGTCATCTTTTAGCAGCCAAATGGGCGAATGTTAAAGTTGATGATTTTTCTATTGGCTTCGGTCCTAAAATATTTTCTTTTAACATTGGAGAAACGAAGTATTCCCTTTCACTCCTACCATTAGGTGGATACGTAAAAATGCAAGGTGAAGACATATCCGAACTAAAGAATAAGGCTGATGGAATTGAAATTGACCCAAAAAGAAGTTTTAAAAATCTTTCAAATCTCAAGAAACAAATAATACTTTTTGCTGGTCCAGGGATGAATCTGATTTTACCTTTTTTACTTCTTCCATTTATTTATCTTAATGGAATCGAAATTCCAAGCTTCTTAAAAGAAACTCCAGAAGTTGGTTACGTAAGTACAGATATCGGATCAAAGTATTTCAAAAAAGGAGATTTAATTTTAGAAGTTAATAGTACCAAGATAAATACTTGGGAAGATATTAAAAAAGAAAAAAAAATAAATTTAAATAAAAGTCAAAATATTTTAATAAAAAGGAATGGCACTTACAAAAGTATTGTATTTGATAATGATAAGAATAAGAAGTTTTATATACTTGATAGTGTTTATCCGAAACAATCTGCAATAATTGATCAAGTATTACCAAAATCACTAGCCGATGAAATATCTCTAAATAAAGGCGATAAAATTCTAAGAATTAATAATGTAAGAATTCAAAACTGGTATCAAATTAGCGAGGTACTTAATAATCAGTCTGTAACAAAATTTAATATTACTTTCGAAAGAAATAAAAATTTATTTACTAAAGAATTTTCTTTTAAGGAAAATAAAAGAATGCTTGGAATTACACCAGAAGTTACATCAACATTTTATAGCTTTACTCTATATGAGGCCATAAAAAATGGTTATCACGATTCTATCAGAATGATAGGTCTTATTTTTAATGGGATAATTGGTTTATTTTCAGGCCTTTTCAGTAGTGATTCAAGCATGGCTGAACTAAAGAGTTCACTCGCAGGCCCTATATCAATAGCAAAATATTCTGGACTAGCAGCAGAAAAAGGGTTTAATTCGTTAATTCAGTTCATAGTAGTAATAAGTATTAATCTTGGGATAATAAACCTTCTACCTATTCCACTCTTAGACGGAGGACATATATTCTTTAATACAATCGAAGTAATAACTAGAAGAAAAATAAATCCAAATATTCAAAATTTCATAAATAAGATTGGTTTTGCAATTTTAATAACTTTAATGTTGTTTGCAATATACAATGATATTGTCAACTTTTAGAAAATTTTCTTTAAATTCTTAAAATCTTTATAAATACAAGTGATTATTGGCACGTCTCTTTCAGTGTACGCTCTAGCTTTCTGTGATCTCATCTCTTCTACTAAATCCAAAAAATCCTCTGGATAGTCTGTTTCAAATGATACCATTTGTTCTTGGTCATCAATTCCAAAAGAATATGAAGTATTAATACTAACAGATGGATACTTATGACCTGTTCCTATATGCTCTGTCATCATCTCTTGCCTTTTCTTCTGGGACAGAAGATACCATTCAACCTTTTTAACAAAAGGATATACGATTAGGTATTTTCTTCTTTTTGGTGCGATTTTAATCCTAGTACCTTCTTGCTTTATATTCTTATTCCTACTTACATACTGTGAGTGCTTAGTCATTGACAGAAAAGAATATTTATTTTCTATAAATGAACCAACGCCGGTGTTCATTAGTTCAGAAGTCATTTCTTCAAAGTCTTCTAACCTCTCTGAAATACGCCAAAACATGAAATCAGTTTCAGCCCTTACACCAAAGGTAGAATAAAAATTTAAGATAATCTTTTTATCATATTTTAAAAACAGTTTTTCAATTTTTCCAAGAATTGATTGCTTATCTTTCTTCTTTAGGCTGTACCATCCAGGTAAAAACTTATAAAAAGAATAATTAATATATTGTCTGCCGCTTGGTTTTCTCAAATTTATAGCACATCACCAGGATTCATAACGTAAACGTTTACGTCTAAATCACTGACTAGCTTGATGTATTCTTCGGGTGTCCCTACAAGGACAGGAAAAGTGCCATAATGAAAAGGTATGACATTATTTGAACCTAGGAGCTTTGTAGCATAAGATGCCTCAAGAGGACCCATTGTAAAATGGTCACCTATTGGTAAAACAGATAAATCAGGTGAATATATATCGCCAATTAATTTCATATCAGAAAAGACAGCTGTATCCCCAGCAAAATAAATAGTAAATCCATTTTCGAATTTGAGAATATAACCGTTTGCTACACCACCATAAACCATGCCTTCAGAAGATTCACCAGCAATTCCAGAACCATGGACCGCATTAACCATTGTTACTTTTATATTATTATCAATAGGCTGGCTCCCACCAATTCCCATAGGCAAAGTATTGGAGATACCTTTCGCATTCAACCATGTTGATATTTCCAAGCTTGTAATCACTTTTGCATCTTTATTAATTTCACAAGCAGTAAATAAATCACCAATATGATCAAAATGCCCATGCGTAATTAAAATATAGTCAATGTCTTGAGGTTCTTGGAGGTCTTTTGGACATGCTGGGTTGTCTTTTAGCCATGGGTCTATCAACAATCTAGTCCCTTTCTTATCATCCAAAATAAAAGTTGAATGACCTATATATGTAATCTCTACTTCTTTATTATTCATGACGACCCTCTTCTATATTAAAATTATAATTAAATCCATGTTATGATATACCAAAAAAAAAGCGAGTTCAAATAATAATGATTAATCCCAATTTCATTTTTGATAATAAAGAATTAGTTCTAAATAAATTATCTAATAAAAGTTATGACTTAAATTATAAAAAATTTTCAGATTTATACCTATTAAGAAAGGAATCTATACAAAAACTTGAAGAATTAAAGTCTGAATTAAACAAATTTAATAAAAAAATTACTAAGGAAAAAAGGAAGCCTACTGAAGATGAGCTTAAGGAAATCAAAGGATTTTCAAATTCAAGCAAGGAAGCAGAGGCGCTCAAAAAGAAAATTGAGATAGATTTAAATAATCTTTTACTTGAAATACCAAACTTACATCATGATTCAGTTCCTGTTGGTTCAGATGAAACATATAATGAAGAAATCAAGAAAGTTGGCGAGATCAAAGAATATAATTTTAAAATCAAAGATCATTCAACCTTAGGAAAAAATCTCAATCTTTTTGATTTGGAGGCTGCTGCAAAAATTACCGGTTCAAGATTTAACTTATACAAGGGGTTAGGTGCTAAATTAGAACGAGGTTTAATTAATTTTATGCTAGACGAGCACTCTAAAAAAGACTACATAGAAATTTTTCCTCCATTTATTTGCAATGAAGAAAGCTTTATTGGGACTGGCAATCTTCCTAAATTTGAAGAAGACTTATTTAAAATTGAAGGAACAAAAAATTATTTAATTCCAACAGCTGAAGTTCCATTAACAAATATTCATTCGAATGAAATAATTGACCCAACAAAATTACCAATAAAATATGTAGCCTATAGCGCATGTTTTAGGTCTGAAGCAGGTTCTTATGGAAAAGATGTTAAAGGCTTAATTAGGCAACATCAATTTAATAAAATAGAGCTAGTAAAAATTACAGACGAATTCAGCTCATATGACGAACTAGAGAAATTAACCCAGGATGCATGTTCAATATTAGATCAACTTGAATTGCCTTATAGAGTTGTTACCTTAAGTACAGGTGATATGAGTTTCTCATCTGCTAAAACTTATGACATCGAAGTATGGATTCCATCAGAAGGTAAATATAGAGAAATATCATCTTGCAGTAACTTTGAGTCTTTCCAATCCCGAAGGGCAAATATCAAATACAAAGTCAACAATAAAATGAACTATGCCCACACAATAAATGGATCAGGCCTCGCAGTTGGGAGAACATTAGTTGCAATATTGGAAAATTTCCAAAATTCTGATGGAACAATCACTGTTCCAAAAGCTTTAAGACCATATCTTAATAATATTGAGATAATATCGTAAATATTATTGCTCTTTTTAAAAAGGTAGTTAAATTATTTTTATATTTCAATAGGGGGTAACATTATGAGGAATTTAGATGTTTTGGCCGCAGTTTTACTGGTGATTGGTGGATTAAATTGGGGGTTAGTTGGCCTAGTGAACTTTAATTTAGTTGATTTTCTATTTTCAACTATGCCTTTAGTCGAAACTACAGTTTATGCGCTAGTAGGTTTGGCTGCAGTATATCAAGTAATTGGACTTAAGGGTATACAAGCTAGATGGCATGTAAAGTAGTTTAGATTTTAGTAATCTCTTCTTCTTTTATCTTGCTTTCTGAGCCAATTAAAGCGATGAATTTGTCGGTCAGTTCCTGAACTTGGGACTGGCCTTGCTTGGAATCATCTTCGTTTATTTCTTTATTTTTAAGTAACTTCTTAATTAAATCATTTGAATCTTTTCTTATATTTCTAATTGATACTCTATAGGTTTCTGTTTGTTTGTTTAAAAATTTAACAAGTTCTACTCTTCTTTCCTGTGTTAATGGCGGAACATTAATAATGATAATCTTTTTATCAACACTTGGGTTAAAACCAAGATCAGCCTTCTGAATCCCTTTAACAATATCATCTGTAGCATTCTCATCATATGGGGTAATGATCACAGAGGAATCCTCACTCATGTTTATATTACATACTTGATTCAATGGAACTGGGGCTCCATAATAATCAACTAAAATGTCATCAAACATTGCTTTGCTGACACTTCCTCCCCTAATCTTTGTTAATTCTTTCTTAAAGGACTCAACACCCTTTTTCATTTTTGATTCACATTCTGAAATTATGTTGTTCATAGTTAAGCTCCTTAAGAAACCATAGTTCCAATATTTTTTCCAAGTACAATACTTTTAATATTATTTCTTTGGAATAGATTGAAAACACAAATGGGAATTTTATTATCCTTACACAAAGATATTGCAGTTGAATCCATTATTTCTAATTCTTTTTCTAAAACTTGCATAAATTTCAGTTTTTTAAACATCTTCGCATTTTTATATTTAACAGGGTCTTTATCGTAGACACCATTAACCTTAGTAGCCTTAAGAATAATTTCAGCATCTATCTCTAAAGCTCTTAAAGAAGCTGCGGTATCAGTTGTAAAATAAGGATTTCCAGTTCCAGCAGCAAATATCACAATTCTTCCTTTTTCCAAATGTCTCATAGCTCTTCTTTGAATATATGGCTCTGCAACTCTATTCAATTCAAGTGCAGACATAACCCTTGTAATCGCACCTTCTTTTTCCAAGAAATGCTGTAATGCTAAGGAATTAATCGCAGTAGCTAACATTCCCATATAGTCAGCTGTAGTCCTATCCATACCTTGAGCGGCAGCCGAGACACCTCGGTAAATATTCCCAGCGCCAATTACAATAGAAACCTGGACACCTAATTTTGATACTTCTTTGATTTCTTTTGCTATTCTTTCAAGAGTGAGATTATCAATCCCATAGCCTAAATTTCCTTGTAATGCCTCGCCACTTAATTTTAAAAGAATTTTTGAATAAGAAAGTTTTTTCTTACTACTCATTACTAGAAGTTTCACCAATTTGATATCTAACAAAACGAGATATCTTAATATTCTCACCAAGTTTGGAGACTAATTCATTTAGCAAATCTTCAACTTTTAACTTGGAATCTCTTATATAAACCTGATTCAACAAACAAGACTCTTCTAATATCTTATTCAGTTTTCCTTCAACCATCTTTTCTATTATTTCAGGTTTCTTTCCAGAATCTTCCAATTGAGCTAGTATTATCTTTTTCTCATCTTCAATAAAAGCCTCTGGCATTTGATCTTTCGAAACAAACTTTGGATCAGATGCAGCAATTTGCATAGCAACCTCTTTCGCAAAATCTTGAAATTCGCTATTCCTAGCAACAAAATCAGTTTCACAATTAATTTCAACTATAATACCTATTTTTCCGCCTGCATGGATATATGAGAATATTTGACCTTCTGGAGTATTCCTACTACTTTTCTTCTCAACTTTAGACAATCCTTTAATCTTAAGTATTTCAATAGCTTTAGGAATATCACCTTCTGATTCTTGTAATGCTTTTTTACAATCAAGCAAAGGTGCGCTAGTTTTATCTCTTACATCGCGAACATGTTCTGGAAGTACTTCTTTTCCCATTTGACTACACTTTTTCGTCAGCTTTATCCTCAGAGTAAACAACTGATTCTTGCTCATTCTCAGAGGAATTTGTTTTAAATACAAAAGCTTTTCTTTCTACTACAACTCCGTCATCTGAATTATCCTCTGGTTTAATCTGACCAGAATTAATTTTTTCTGAATAAATTAATCTTCCCTCACTTGTAGCTGCTGCAATTTTTTCAACGCATAACTTAACAGCCCTGATAGCATCATCATTACTTGGAATAATATAATCAGCGTCAGATGGATTTGCATTGGTATCAACAACACCAACTATAGGAATTCCTATCTTTCTTGCTTCTTTTATTGCTATGTCTTCTTTCTTTGTATCAACAACAAAAATAGCGGCAGGCATTCTTTTCATATTTACAATTCCATTTAATAAGTACTCAAGCTTTGCAAGCTCTCTATTTAAGCTAATTTGTTCCTTTTTAGGTAAATTATCAAATTCACCATCATCTTTTAACTTTTTTAGCTGCAACATATAGTCAACTCTAGACCTTATGGTATTAAAGTTAGTTAAAGTCCCGCCTAACCATCTAGAGTTAACAAAAGGCATATCGCATTTTATTGCTTCCTCGCCGATGATCTCTTGTGCTTGTTTTTTTGTACCTACAAAGAGTATATCTTTGCCTGTTGATGTTAAGTCTCTAACAAAATCATACGCAACCAAAAAGGATTTAAGTGTTTTTTGAAGATCTATAATATGAATACCATTCCTTGCCCCATAGATATAATCTTTCATCGCCGGATTCCACTGACTAGATTGATGACCAAAGTGGACACCCGCCTCTAATAATTGCTTCATTGTAATGACAGATTCCTGATCTTTTTCTACAGTATCTTGAACTTTTTCTTCAGTACTCATAATATAAGCAGAAAATTTAACACATATAGAATCAAAATCAAATGCAAATAATTTATATTTCGAATAGTAAAAAACTATAATTCATATAGTATATAATGTTCAATAATGGAGGGCTGGCAGAATTGGCAATGCACCGGTCTTGAAAACCGGCGTCCTCACGGACTTCAGGGTTCGAGTCCCTGGCCCTCCGAATTGTTATGAGTTTTTATATAGTTCCAACCCCTATTGGAAATCTTAAAGATATTTCAAATAGATCGATTCAAATCCTAAGTGATTCTGACATTATTTTATGCGAAAAAAAAGAACGTGCATTAAAACTATTAAATTCTTATAGTATCAAGCCGAAACTTCTAATTCCTTATCATGATGATAAATGTGAGAAGATTGCACCAAGATTAGTCAAAGAATTAACAAATAATAAGGTTATATCATTAATTTCTGATGCAGGGACTCCCCTGATATCGGATCCAGGGCATAAAATAATAAGGTTCCTAGTAGAAAATAAAATTGAGCCAATTACAGTGCCTGGGCCAAGCTCAGTTATCTCTGCTCTCACTTTAAGCACGCTAGATATTAGTAACTTTTTATTTTTAGGATTTCTTCCAAAAAATAAATCGAAGATGGTGGATATTTTAAAAGAAAAACTTCCAATAAATATTCCACTTGTAATTTTTTCGAACACAAAAGAAGTAACTACTATTATAAATATTTTAAATAATGAATTCAGAAATACCTTTATCTCAATTAGTAAAGAAATATCTAAAATAAACGAAGGTACAAAACGCGGAACACCTGATGAGCTAATTGATATTATTCAAGATGATTTTTTTACAAAAGGAGAATTTATAATCACACTTGTCAACACATTAAAAGATAGCGATAAAACCTACCTGAAAGAGATATCAATACTACTTAACTCTTTTAAAAATGAAGGTATAACTTTAAAACAAAGTGTTAAAATCCTTAAAAATCATTTCAAAATTAATAAAAAAATTATATATGATGAAGCTTTAAAGATATGGGATAAAAAATAAAACTATATAGTAATTTTAAAATCAACTTCCTTCTCAATTAATGAAGAAATTTTTAATAGTGATTCCTCACAAAGCTTATCGCCAGTTAGCTGAGCCCCTATTGGAAGATTAGATGATGAAACATTAAAAGGTATTGAAATAGATGGTAATTGAGCAAGATTCGCTGGGATTGTAAGAATATCTGACAAATACATACTCAAAGGATTATCTTTTTTTTCCCCTAACTTAAAAGGTAATTCAGGCGATGTTGGACTTAAAATACAATCTACTTTTTCAAATGCTTTTCCAAAATCATCCTCAATCATTTTTTTAACTTTCACGGCTTTAAGGTAATAGGCATCATAATATCCTGAGGAAAGAGCATATGTTCCTAGCATTATTCTTCGCTTTACTTCTTCACCAAACCCCTCTGATCTATTCATAACATAAAAGTCATCTAATGAATCAACATCAGAATCATTTGAAAGTCCATATCTAATACCATCATATCTTGATAAATTTGAGCTTGCTTCAGATGGTGCGATTATATAGTAAATCGCAACAGCATATTTTGAATTAGGCAAGGAGACCTCCTCTATTCTAAACCCAGAGGACTTTAACTTTTCAACTAAAATATTAAAATTATTCTTAACTTCAGGATCAAGGCCTTCCTCTAGTAAATTATAAGGAATTCCTATAACGTAATCATTTGGTGAAAAATCATTCTTTTTTAAACTTTCATAACAATTTGTTGGAGGTAATTTTAAAGATGTAGTATCTCTCTCATCAAATCCAGATACTGCATCTAATAGTATTGCAGAATCGTTTACACTTAAAGTTAAAGGCCCAGCTTGGTCCAAAGAAGACGCAAAAGCAATCATCCCATACCTGCTTACTCTTCCATATGTTGGCTTTAAGCCAACTACTCCACAAAAAGATGCAGGCTGCCTTATTGATCCACCAGTATCAGTTCCAATTGACGCAGGAGCTAATTTGCCCGCAACTGAAGCAGCCGATCCTCCACTAGATCCTCCAGGTACTCTATCCAAATCCCAAGGATTAAGAGTTGGTCCAAAGAAAGATGTCTCAGTTGAAGATCCCATTGCAAATTCATCCATATTTGTTTTACCAAGAATAATAGCACCTTTTTCAGTTAATTTTTTCTTAACAGTTGAGTCATAATTAGAAATATAATTTGAGAGCATCTTAGAGCCACACGTACATAACTTGTCTTTAACCAAGAAAATATCTTTTAAGCTAATAGGAATTCCAGACAAGATATCTAATTCATTTCCTTCTTTAAAAAGCTTATCAAACTTTTCTGCCATTAATACAGCATCATCTTCATAGGTACTTATATAAGCATTTATCTTTCTATTTTGATTTATATTATTAAAAAAATAATCCAATATACTTGAAGGAGTAAAATCTTGGCTTCTGAAACCTTCAGCAATTTCCTCAATAGTTAGAAATTCTTTTTTATTCATCTATTACTTTTTTAACCGCAAAGAAATTATTTTCTACTTTTGCAGAATTCTTTACAACATCCTCTACTTCTAACTTTTCTATAACTGAATCATCTCTAACCGAATAATCCTCAACCTTAAGATTATCATTCCTCTTTGGTACATTTGCCTCTTCTAATAAATTTATATATTGAATAATCTCAGAAAAATTTTTAATAAAACTGTCGACTTTTTTATCCTCAATAGATAATCTTGATAATTTTGATATTTTTATAACTTCTTTTTTGTCTATCATAAACAGTCTCAAATTAATGATTAATTTTATTAAGAATAAAATCTAACACATTTTTTTCTAATTTTACGTTATTAGCACGATTAATTTCCTGCACACAGGTTGGACTGGTAATATTAATTTCGGTTAACTTTCCGCCAATTATATCAATTCCTGCAAAAAATATATCATTTTCAATTAGAAAACTTTGAATTTCTTTACATATATGCAAGTCTTCTTTAGTAATTTCAACAGGCATCGGTTTTCCGCCGGAATGAAAATTGCAAATAAAACTTCCCTCTTTTGCGATTCGTAATATAGCTCCTATAGGCTCGCCGTTTAATATAATGACTCTCTTGTCACCTTTATATACTTCTTTAATAAACCTTTGAATAATATATGTAGTATCTTTTAATTCTAATGAATTAAAATTTATTCCATCATATTTCTGGACACCTTCTCCTCCACAAAGATTCAATGGTTTAAGAACTAAGCCTTCGGGAAAAATTTCAATATACTTTTTTAAATCATCTTCTGAAATATTATCCAAAATAAAAGTTTCAGGTATTAAATTAGGAAAATTTAACGTACAAAGCTTTTCATTAAAGTTAATAAGTGCTGATGGATTATTAACAATCAACACTTCATCTTTTATTGATTCCAAGTAAGTACAAGCATCAAGATAAGCATCATCGACTGGCGGATCTGATCTCATAAAAATTACAGATGCTGTAGATAATTCAAAATTTTTAAGAATATAGAAATTTTCATCATCTTCACATCCAACAATCCCATCATCAATTGCCCATTTAGAGTTTAAAAAAACTGTATCCTTAACAAGCTCCCTATTAAGTACTTCAACTGATCTAGCCTCTTTTGCAACTACCACATTTATTTTTTTTACATGTCTATCATATGTAAATTCAATTGCTCTATGATCGCATATTAAGATATTCATTCCTCTTTTTTGAGCTTCTAACATAAATAAATAGCTTGTATCTTTATCTGGATCTATGAAATTTTCTGTACTCAATATAAATAGGGCTATTGGTTTCATTAAATCATCTCAATAAATTTTTTAAAATATTTCTTTGAGTCATGTGGGCCAGGTGATGCCTCAGGATGATGTTGAACTGAAAAGCATTTATATTTCTTAGATTCTATACCCTCTACAGTATTGTCATTAAGGTTAATATGGGTAACTTGGATATCTTCATTGTCTTCTTCTTTCACAGCGAAACCATGATTTTGCGAAGTAATTTCAACTTTTTTTGTATCAAGCTCCATTACAGGGTGGTTTCCACCTCTATGGCCAAATTTAAGCTTAAACGTCTTCATACCCAAGGCTAAAGAGAGAAGTTGGTGGCCAAGACAAATTCCAAATATTGGTTTATAACCAATTAATTTCTTTATATTTTCTATCGCATAAAGGGCCGCAGCAGGGTCACCAGGACCATTGGATAATAAAATTCCATCTGGATTAATTTCTTTTACCTTTTCAGGATCTGTATCCGACGGGCCAATTACTAAATTTAAATTATATTCTTGATTAAGAATTCTAAGAATATTCCTTTTACAACCAAAATCATATACAAAAATTGTTTTACTGTTGCTTGCAGCAGAGATCTTATGGATTTTCTCACAGGTAGCATTAAGTGTAAGATCTCTACCTTTCATTGATGGATATTCATCAACCTTATTTTTTAATTTTTTTAAATCTTTATTTTGACTAATAATACATTTCTGTGATCCATCGCCCCTAATAATTCTTACTAACTTTCTTGTATCGATTCCAGATATTCCTACAACTTTATTTTTTTTAAGGTATGAATCTAATGACTCATCAGATGCATAGTTAGATGGATAAAAACAATTTTCTCTTACTATCAAGCCCTTTGCAAAGCATATATCTGATTCTCTATCTAACTTATTAATGCCATAATTTCCTATATGTGGATAGGTCATTAAAACAATTTGAGAATGATAAGAAGGATCTGTTAATATTTCTTGATATCCTGTCATAGATGTATTGAAAACAATTTCACCTAGTACTTCACCATTAAATCCGAAAGACGTGCCTTCAAAGGATTCGCCATTTTCTAAGTATAGAATACAATTTTTATCCATTAAAATACTAAAAATACTTCCTTTAATACTCTTAGTCAATTAGAATAAATATTAAAATGTTAAAGTTGGAATTGTTTAAGAATTTGATGTTAAACATCAGTAATGATTTTTTCTATAAAGGGTATTACCCTTCAGGGGACTTAAAATCCTATCAGCTCAAGTATTGGCTGACTTTTATAGTTAATATTTACCTTAAAATCTATCATAGGGTAAAAGTTATAAATCCCGAGAATATACCTAAAAGTGGGGGTGGTGTCGTAGCGTCTAATCATTTGTCACATCTTGATGGAATAATAATCAACTCTGTTACCGCTTTCCATACAAGAAGAAAAATTAATTTCTTAGCGGCTGAGGATGTTTATAACAAGAATTTCCTTTTCAGATTCCTTTGTGACCTGGGAAACTGTATTCCAGTAAAAAGGGCAACAAGTGATAGGGTTGCATTATTAAAAGTGATAAAACTATTAAAGAAAGATAATTTATGTGGATTATTTCCTGAGGGTCAACGCTCTAGGGATGGCAAAATGGGCGAAAGTAAGTTGGGAGTTGCCATTATGGCTCTCAAATCAGGATCACCTATTATACCTCTGGCTATAAAGGGAACCTTTGAAGCTTTCCCGAGAAAAACTAAATTTATCAAGCCTGCCAATGTAATATTAAAGTTTGGTGAACCTTTGCAATATAAAATTGAAAAAAAACCTACTAAGGCAAGAATTAATAAAGTAAAAGATGAAATAATGGAACAAATACAAAAGCTATATGAAGATATTAGTTAATATTAAATTTCTTCTTAATTAATCCATTTATCACGCCGGGGTTAGCTTTTCCTTTAGTCTCCTTCATTACCTGACCCATAAAGAAGCTTACTAGTTTTAATTCACCATCAAGCAGTCTATTCTTTTCATCTGGATTGCTATCAATAACTTTATCAATAACTTCATTTAATAAATCCTCAGAACTTTCCTGCTTTAAGTCAAGTGAGTCTATTAAAGTATCTACATCTTCATTTGAAATTGATAATTTCTCAATTAATTCCTTACCCGAATTATTATTTATTTTTCCATCTTTTAATGTAAGTAAAAATTTAGCAAAATTCTCTGGATCTAATGAAAAATCACTTGAGCTTATATATTTAATTATTTCCGAAATAGTCCACTTGCAAACAAGCTTAGGTTCATTTAGATAAATTAATGTATCATCAAAAAACTTTGAAAGTAATTTGTTTGATAGCAAAGTTTCAGAATCATTCTTTGATATATTATACTTATTGATATAAATACTCATTTTTTCATTATAAGACTCAAAGCAGGAATTTTTAAGCAAATCAATTCTTTCCTCTGTTAGCACTAATGGTTTTAAGTCTGGATCTGGGAAATACCTGTAATCATGAGCATCTTCTTTAGACCTCATAGAAAATGTCTTATTAGAGCTTGCGTTAAAAAGCCTTGTCTCCTGTATAACCTCTTCACCATTTTCTAACAACTTTGTTTGCCTATTAATTTCATATTCAATGGCTTTCTTTACAAACTTGAAAGAATTAATATTTTTTATCTCCGCCTTAACGCCTAATTCAGGATCGCCTACTCTTCTTATTGAGATATTTGCATCGCAACGAAAATTTCCTTCTTCCATATTGCAATCTGAAACATCAGCGTAAATTAAAATATTCCTTAATTTTTTAAGATAACTTACTGCTTCATCGGCATTTGAGATATCTGGCTCAGTAACAATTTCTATTAGAGGAACGCCAGCTCTATTTAAATCAACCATTGAAAAATTATCAGAAATATCATGTATCAATTTCCCTGCATCTTCTTCCATATGAATCCTATTTATTCTAATTATCTTATCTTTGCCTTTATTATCTTCTATAAGAAGTGTTCCGTCAGATGCCAACGGTTCATCATATTGGCTTATTTGATAACCCTTTGGTAAATCTGGATAAAAATAATGTTTTCTAGCAAATGTGGATTTCATATTAATCCTACAGTCAATTGATAAACCAGCTAAAATAGCTAGGTCAACAGCTTTGTCATTTATTACCGGTAGAACTCCTGGCAATCCAAGATCAACTACTGAAACGTTTGTATTTGGATCTTCTCCAAAATCATTATTAGATGCAGAAAATAACTTTGTTTTTGTTTTGAGCTGAGAATGTACTTCTAAACCTATAACAGCCTCGTACTTCATAAAATAACTCCTTTTATAAATTATTAAATATATTACATCTTAATCAATAAAACTATTTAATAATCTCTCCTGTTTTAAAATACCACATAACTAAATCTAATGAACTTAGATTCAAATTATGCCTTGCCCCAATTTCTCTAAGTATTTTTTCAATCCTCAAATAATTCTTTTCATTCAAAACTTTAATATCTGTACTGATTATTCCACATTCTTTTAATAGATTAATAATATGTTTGTCTAATATAGCATAGTCATGAAAGCCTATATTCCTTAAAAAATGGCTTGATGCCTTCATGCCAACACCTTGAATCATTTTATTTGAATAAAAAAAATTTCTTCTGTCATAATGCCCAGAATTATTAGCAAAAATTTTATTAAAATTATTATCATATGATTCTTTGATATAACTACGTGTAGTGTAAATATATCTACCTCTGACATTATAAAACCTGTAGCATCCTTTAAGCTTTAATATAATTTCATTCATATTACTATGGAAGATAAAATCTTTTTTTTTTAATATTTCAGTTGTTTTTAATGCTAACTTAGCACTTGTCCCAGCTGCCAAAATAACAAATATTAATTCTAAAAAAATATCTTTATAGTTATTTAAATTAGTTAATGAAAAAGATTCTATTTTTCTTGTAATTTCTAATCTTTTTTCTTGATAAATTCGATCTATTATTAAATCAATGTTCGGTTTATTCATTAGATTTTATAATTTTCAACGTTTGTCCGACTTGTATTTTATTTGAAGGAAGGTTATTTATCTCTTTTAATTCTTTAGTTTTAATATTAAACCTTTTAGCTATCATACTTAATGAATCACCTTTCTTAACTAAATATGTGAATGAATCATTATTATTTTGTTCTTCATTAAAATAAACTTTTTTATATACCAACAAATCTTGACCAATGTATATTAAAGAAGAATCTAAATCATTTAATTTAATTATTTCACTGACTTTATTTGAATATAGTTTTCCTATTTTAGACAAAGTATCTCCCTTTTTTACTTTATATTTAAAAATTACCTTAGAGACTGGGTTAGAATATAGCTTTGCATAGACCTTTTTCTTTAACCCTGCAGGAACATAGATCGAATAAGGTGTGTCTGGTGGAGTAATATCTCTTAACAAAGAAGGATTCATTTTCTTAAGTCTGCTATAGCTAATATCGGAGATTTTTGCTATATAGTTTAAAGAAGTTTGCGGGGGTAGTTCAACTTTTTCTATTTGATCCATAGGGCTCAAAATCTTATTGCTAAATCCAAACTTATTTAAATTTTTTGATATATGAATTACCGCAAGAATTTGAGGCACATAATCTTTTGTTTGTTTAGGAAAAGTATGCTGAGATAAATACCAAAAATCTCTAGATTTATGATTCACAATAGCATCCCTTACTGTTAAATCTCCAGAGTTATATCCTGCCATTGCTAACTCCCAAGAGCCGAATTTTTTCTTTAAACTTCTTAAGTACTTTACGGCTGCATATGTCGATTTCTCGAAGTCTTTCCTTTCGTCTATCCATTTATCGACTCGTAGACCAAATATTCTTCCTGTGGATGGCATAAATTGCCATAAACCTACAGCACCAGCACTTGAACGAACATCAACCTGAAAGCCGCTCTCAATCATGGATAAATAAATCAAATCTACCGGTATGTTATATTCATCAAAAATTTCTTCTATTCTATCTCGAAAATACCCTTGCCTTCTATAAGTTTGTTTAAAAAAAACTCTTCCCTTTTCCGTTTTCGTAAAATAATTAATAAATTTATTAATTTTAGTTCTTTTGTATGAGGAATTATTAATAGTTGAGACTGAAAGAATACTATTATTAAAATTATACTCCTCACACTTTACATTAAAAGTGATAAGAATAAGTGTTAGTAAAATAAAAGAAATTTTTCTCATTATTTAAACAACTTCTTAATTGATCTCGTAGCTTGTTGAATACGTTGCTCGTTTTCTATTAAAGCAAACCTTACATGTTCATTACCAAGCTTACCAAAGCCAATTCCAGGCGAAACTGCAACATTACATTCTTTTATTAATTTCTTTGAGAATTCTAATGAACCAATACTTTTAAACTTGTCGGGTATTTTTGCCCATACAAACATTGTAGCTTTAGGTGGATCTATATCCCAACCTGCCTTACCCAAACCATCAATCAATCTATCTCTTCTACTTTTATACGTATCCCTTATTTGTTTAACACAATCCTGAGTCTCATTTAAGGCTGTAATTGCAGAAATTTGTATAGGTTGAAATATTCCATAATCCAAATAGCTTTTAACTCTTTTTAAGGCAGATATAACTTCTCTATTTCCACACATAAACCCAACGCGCCATCCAGCCATATTATAGCTTTTAGAAAGAGAAAAAGATTCTACACCAACATCCATCGATCCTTTCGCCTGCAAAAAACTAGGCGCCTTATATCCGTCAAAACAAATATCAGCATATGCAAAATCATGAATGACAATTATCGAATATTTTTTTGCTAGCTCTACAACTTTTGTAAAAAAATCTATATCAACTGTTTGAGTTGTAGGATTACTTGGGAAAGAAATAATTAGTGCTTTGGGTTTTGGGTCTGACATCAAACCAAGCTCTATATTTTCTAATAATTTTTCGTCGTCTATAGAATTATATTCTTTTATATTTCCACGCGCTATTAAGACTGAGTAGCTATGAATAGGATAACAAGGGTCTGGCACTAGAACTGTTTCACCTGGCGCTAACAGCGAAATCATCAAATGGGACAATCCTTCTTTAGAGCCTATTGTAACAATTGTCTCTTCTTCAGGATCAAGCTTAATATCATAATTCCTTTTATACCAATTACTTATAGCTAATCTTAACTTTGGAAGCCCAGCAGAAACTGAATACCTATGATTCCTACCTTGCACAGAAGATTCTAATAATTTCTCGATTATATGTCTTGGTGTTGGTTGGTCGGGGTTCCCCATTCCAAAATCAATAATATCCTCCCCATTAAGTCTTGCCTGATGCTTTAACTCATTTACCGAAGAAAAAACATATTGAGGTAATTTTGACAGTAGAGAGAACTTTTCACTATTAATAGACATTTTTTTTAAATATAATAAAGCTATATATAAAATTGTAAATGATTAAGGAAATGTATTGAGGAAATCTATTCAAGACTTACAAGCAATGAAGACGAATAATGAGCTTATTGTAGCATTAACTGCTTACGATTATCAAACAGCTTCAATTATTGATTCTTACTGTGATTTTATACTTGTTGGTGACTCCTTAGGAAATGTATTTCAGGGCGAGGATACGACCTTGGGGGTTTCAGTTGATAATGTTATATATCACGGATCATGTGTATCAAAAGGAGTTTCTAATGCTCACTTATCAATAGATATGCCATTTATGTCTTATCAATCCTCTATTCCAGATGCATTAAGAAATGCAGGAAGAATAATTAAGGAAACAAAAGCTCAGTCTGTAAAACTTGAAATTAGCTTTGATACAATTCCAACTATTCAAAAGTTAGGAAATGCAGGGATACCTGTGGTTGCACATGTTGGCCTTTGTCCGCAATCATACAACATCTATGGTGGATACAAGAAACAAGGTAAAAAGAAAACTGACCAAGAATATATTTTTACTCTTTCAAAAGAAGCAGAACAAAATGGTGCCTCAATAATTGTGTTAGAAGGTATTCCTGATAATCTTGCGTCTAAAATAACAAAAGCATTAAAAATTCCTACTATAGGAATTGGTGCGGGAAAAAAATGTGATGGGCAAATACTTGTAACAGAAGACATGTTAGGAATTACTCCGTCGCCCCACCCCTCATTTGTTAAGAATTACTCTAATTTAAGAGGTAACATTAAGAAATCTGTTAGCCAATATAAAAATGAAGTTAAAAAAAGAAAATTCCCTTAGAATTATAAAGACTACGAAAGAAATGCAAGCGATTTCTTTACGTATAAAAAATAAAGGTATTAACAAAATATTTGTAATACCTACCATGGGTGCGCTTCATGATGGACATTTAAGCCTTATTAAAAAAGCTAAAAAAAAGAATATTGTTACAGTGGTAACAATTTTTGTTAATCCAAAACAATTTAATGATAAAAAAGATTTGAACAAATACCCTGCTAATTTAAAGTCTGACATAAAGAAACTTAGAAATATTGGTGTCGATTTTTTATTTGCACCGAAAAATCATGAAATATACCCTAGCAACTTTCAAACAAAAGTTATAGTAGAAGAATTGCAGAATCACTTATGCGGTATTTCTAGAAAAGGGCACTTTGATGGAGTTACTTCAGTTGTACTAAAAATTTTCAATATAATACAGCCAGATTATTCTATATTTGGAGAAAAAGATTTACAGCAACTCATAATTATCAAAAGAATGGTAAAGGATCTTAATATTCCTATTAAAATTTTATCTCACAAAATAATTAGAGAAAAGGATGGGCTAGCTTTAAGCTCAAGAAATATTAGGCTAACTAAGAAAAACAGGGAAATCGCACCAATCATTTTTAAAGGCTTGAAAAAAGCCAAAGAGGATTATAAAAAAAATAATCTTTCCTCAATTAATATAATAAAAAACTTAAGAAAATATTATTTAATTAATAATATTAATGATATTGAGTATATTGAAATAATTAATCCAGAAAACATTACATATCCAATTAAGCCTAAATCTGGTGACTACCTTCTTGTCGCTGTCAAATTAGGTTCAATAAGATTAATAGACAATCTAAAATTTTAATTTAAAATACTTTGTGTGAATCTGACAATTTTAAAATCTAAAATTCATCGAGCTACCGTCACGGAAGCAAATTTATATTATGAGGGGAGCATTACTATTGATAAAGCTCTAATGGATGCTGCAAATATTTTACCTTATGAACAAGTCCATATCTTTAACCTTACAAATGCTGAAAGGTTTATTACTTACGTTATTGAAGGGGAACGAGATACTGGAGTAATTTGTACAAATGGTGCTGCAGCCCATTGCGCTAGGAAAGGTGACACGTTAATAATAGTTTCATTTGCACAAATGGAAGCAGAACGAGCATCAAAACATAAACCTAAACTTGTATATGTTAATCCAAAAAATACTCAAGTTGATGCTGAACTTATTGATGGCAAGCTCGTTAAACTTTTAGGTTAATAAATTAACTAAATTACTTAAATAAAAATAAAAAATTAAGTATAAGAAGATAATAAATGGACTTTATTCGCCTTTTTTTATTTATTTTATTGACTTAATTTTTTTTAAGAGTTATAAATAATTCAATTCAATAGTTAGGAAAGAAATGAAAGCAATTATTCTCGCAGCTGGAAAAGGTAAACGACTTCAACCCCATACTAATGAAATTCCAAAGTGTCTTCTTACAATAGACAATGAAACAATTCTTGAGCATCAAATTAATCACTTAAAATCTTGCGATATCGAAGAAGTTAATGTTGTTGTGGGTTTTGCTAAGGATAAAGTTGAGGAGTTTCTAGGAAATTATGATTCTTTAGGGATGAAGATAAATACTATATACAACCCTTTCTGGGAAACAACTAATAGCCTTTTCTCATTATGGGCTGCAAGATTTCAATTAAATTCTGACGTTGTACTTCTAAATGGTGATGATGTTTTTGAGCTTGAAGTAATGAACCAGATACTTTCCAATAAAGATGAAATATGTGTACCGTATAAAGTTAAAAAAAATTATGCGGCTGAAGATATGAAAGTAAAGATTAAAGATGGGTATTTATCAGCGATAGGAAAAAATCTTAGAAATGCCTCAGGTGAATCTGTTGGAATACGAGTTTTCAGAAACGAGGGAGTTGAAATACTTAAAAGATCTCTGGAAAAAGAGATTAGGACTGATAACTTTAATCTTAAATGGTATGCATCAGGAATAGATAGGATTCTACAGCGTGGTCATAAAATTAAAACTCTAGATATCAAAGACTTATATTGGCACGATGTTGACTATCCAAATGATTTAAATAACGCCAAAATCAATGTAAATAAAATCTCTACTAAGAAGAAAAAAACAAATCTTAAAATAGTATAGGCAAATATGCTTCCAGTAGTTATATGCAGTGGACCAGGAATAGATTCAGAGAAATTAGATTTATTTTTACATGAGAAAATAGGCGATTTAACTCTAACCGAAAGGATTCTGTTGTTATTAGCCTCAGAAGGGTTTAGCAATGCTTACATTGTAAATAATGTGGCTCAGATAAATTTTAAACGCCTGAATAAAAAATTCCCTGATTTTAAATTATTACAAGTAAGTTCTCTTATAAATCTTCCTAAAAATAAAGACTTATTATTTTTTCAAAATAATGTGGTCATAAATAAAAAACAACTTCAATCAACTTTAAATATGATTAAAGAAGAAAATGAATCTATTAGGATGAGTAACTCAGAGGATCTAGGAATCGTTTTTATAAAAAATGACAAAAATAATATATTTGTATTAAATAATATTAATGAAATAGACGAAAAGATTAAAAAAATCTGTCCAAATGATTCTCCTATCAAACTTAAAGCTAGTGAAATAAATTCTAATGTTGGTAGAGATTTTCTATTTAATCATATTAGCAAGAACGTCAGTGGTTGGTTTTCAAAAACTATAAACAGTAAAATCTCAATACCAATAAGCAAGTTACTTATTAAAACCTCTATTCATCCAAATATTATAACTCTAATAGTTGGGCTAATTGGTATTTCGTGTGGAATTTTTTATGCAATCAATATGCCTTTTATTGGGGCAATTATTTTACAATCAGCAACAATACTTGATAGATGTGATGGTGAGGTAGCTAGAATAAAATTACGTGAATCAAAATTTGGTCAATGGTTTGATACAGCTCTAGATCAACTATCATACTTTTCAATGTTTTTAGGAATCAGTATTTGCATGAATAACCCAAAGTTCTTTCTTTTCACTGCTGACAATATTATATTTAAGCAACTATCAATATTAAACATACTTTTGTATTTAATATTCCTAACCACGATACTTTTCTTTATGTTAAGGCGAACAGAAAATGGAAGCTTAGCATATTATCCTAGTGAGGTTGATAAAATTGTTCCATTAGAGGATAGATCTTTAAGCTATAGAATAATTACCAGATTTAGGTTCCTTTTAAAAAGGGAATTTTTCTCCCCTGCAATGATTATCATATCTCTTATCGGATATGAAACAGCTACAGTCTTGGCTTCTGTATTATTAATAGGAGGCTTGTTACATCAAGTTTCAGATTTTATTGAATTAAGAAAAAAAATAGATATTACTTATTAAGCTTTGATATACAAATTCCAACTAATATGAAGATTAAAGACCAAGCGGTTATAAGAAAAATTAAAGCATCAATTTTCAACTCTATACACCTTTTTAAAAACTATTATTATCAAGAAAATAAATAAACTAATCAACACTCCTTTAGACAAATAAGACCACAAGCTATCTTTAAAGATTATCGAATTCATACTATTGATATCTTGCACTAACCAAGAAACGAATAATGTAATTAATAGTATCGGAAGATATATTTTGAAAATCTTATTAAAAAATTCGGGAATTTTAATAAGCCCTCCTCGATTTATCTCACCAATAGGACTTTGTGGAGCAATATAGAAAATAAAGATAACAATTTCAATCAAAGCCAAAATAATTAACAAGATTGTTCCAGCCCAAAAATCAAATTCATCGAGAAATTCTGGCAAGAAAATAACTAGTTGCGAAAGGAATAATATTATCGATATTACAAGTAAAGATGCTTTTTTCTGAGTGAAGTTAAACTCNTCAACTACAAAAGTAATTACAGGCTGCAATATTCCTATTGATGATGTAAGTCCTGCAACAAACAACAAGAANAACCATAAAAAACCAAGAATATTACCATATGGAATACCGTCAAAAATAACTGGCATCGCTATAAAGCCAATAGTGAAAGCTCCTGATTGAGCAATTATAACAGCACCAGATATTCCCAAGAATGCCACAGCAGCAGGAATTACTATTGAACCACCAAATACAACTTCTACTAATTCATTGATCGATGCTGATGTTAGACCAGATAATGCTATATCGTCATCTTTTTTAATAAACGATGCATATGTAACAATTGCACCAAAACCTAAACTTAGGGTGAAAAATACTTGTCCCGCAGCTGCAATCCAAACTCGTGGACTTGAAAGATAAGTCAGATCAGGGGTCCATAGAAAATTCAATCCTTCTAAAGAACTAGAAATAGAAGTTTTTATTGTAAAAGTATAAATAACTAGGAATATACTCATGAAAAATAAAGTAGGCATAGCAACCTTAACAAATCTTTCTATTCCATCTACTATTCCTTTTGATAAGATTCTATAGTTAATATATATAGTCAATAAAAAACAAGAATAAGCATAGAAAGAAGGTGTCATAAAAATAGAATTTTCATTAATACCAATGTACTGCTTAAAAGAGTTTCCAAAAAAAGTCATCTGTTCAGCAGGATTTATCAAATTTGACTGCAAACTACCCAGAAGTGATTTAATCGAATATCCAAGGGTCCAAGATTCAATATAAACATAATAAATTGAAATAACGAAAGGAATCCAAATTCCTAATAAAGAAAAGATTTGAATAGGTTTTTTTATATTAAGCTTATTTGAAATACCAAAAGTTGTTCCCTTTCCTATTGAGCCCCCATATCTACCAATCCCCCACTCTATCCACATTAATGGAATCCCAATTAAAATAAAACATATTATATAAGGAAGTAAAAAAGCACCTCCACCATTTTCTGCTGCTTGAACAGGGAATCTCAAAAAATTACCTAAACCTACAGCATTCCCAGCCATTGCTAAAATCAATCCGTACCTAGTTAACCAGAAATCTCTATTACGATTCATATTTACATATAAATTATCCTCAAATTAATAATCTTGACAAATAGTTTTATAGGCTTATCTTATAAAACTTGGAGTTTTACTATGGTTGCTACAAAAAATTCTACAAATATGTCAAAGAGTTCAAAAGAAATTAAAAAAGGTGCTCTTAAGAAAAAAAAGGAAGTTGTCGCTTCAAAAAAGCCTAAAGACGTTTTAAAAACAAAAAAAGCTCAAAAGACTAAAAGTACGTATAAACTTCCAGTTAAGTTTAGGAACGAAATTAAGAAAATATTAATTGGAATTAAAGATGAGATACTAAAGGACATATCAAAAATCATTAAAACTGAGTCAAACCATTTGAAACATGATGTCGGGGACTTTTATGACAATGCATCTAATGACAGGGAAAGAGATTTATCTCTATCTTTAAATCAGCGAGATAGACAAAAACTAGTAATGATTGATGATGCTTTAAAAAGAATCAGTAGTGGTTCATATGGCATCTGTCCTTACTGTAAGGAACCAATAGATGAAAACAGACTCAAAGTAATGCCATTTACACGTTATTGCCTGTCTTGTATGGAAGAAGAGGAATTTAATAACAATAATCTTTAGGAAAATTTCTCTATTACACTCTTTCTTGGATTATATAATATTCCCTTTTCGGTTATAATTGCTGTAATTAATTTACTTGGAGTAATATCAAAGGCGGGATTAAAAACTTTTTTTGCTCCTGAAACTAAAGAACCTTTAATTTTAATAATTTCCTCTGGCAACCTTTCCTCTATTTTAATCATTTCTCCATTTTTACATTCAAAATCAAAGGTGGATATTGGAGCAGCAACATAAAAAGGAATCTTATGATACTTGCATGCTATAGCTAACTGATATGTGCCAATCTTATTTGCTACATCTCCATTAATTGCGATTCGATCGGCACCAACAATAACAGAATTAATTTCTTTATTTCTTATAACATGTGAAGCCATTGAATCTGTTATCAATGTACAATCAATCTTGCTTTGCTGACATTCCCAGACCGTTAATCTTGAGCCTTGCAATAATGGTCTAGTCTCTGTTGCAAAAACTTTAATCCCTTTATATTTTTTATTAGCTGATTTTATAACTCCTAGTGCTGTTCCAGGTCCTGTAGTAGCTAAAGATCCAGTATTACAGTGAGTTAATATTTTATCTTTATTTGAAAAAAGCTTTGAACCAAAATTTGAAATTTTTATAGAAACCTTTTTTTCTTGCTGATATATCTCTTTTGCTTCTTTGTAAAAAAGTTGAAGCATTCTTCTATGAGATAATGAGTGATTTGTATTTAAGATTTCTCTAAAACGATCAATGGACCATTTTAAATTTACTGCGGTTGGTCTAGATAATTCTATTTGAGACAATCTTTCGATTAATAAAGAATGAAAATCTGAAATATTTTTTTTTGGTATGTCCCTTAATGCCAAAAAAGCAGCAAATGACCCTGCTACACCTATAGCTGGTGCTCCCCGAATTCCCAGCTTCTTAATTAAATTGACAATATTCTTGTAGTTACTCGCTTCAACATATTTTACTTTAAATGGCAATAAAGTTTGATCTAAAACTAAAACATTTCTTTTTTTAGTAAAATAAATTATATCTCTCATATTCTTTTTACCATGACTGAAATCCAATTATTATCATGAATCATATAAATTATGCTAAATTTTTCCTTAATGAACAACCTATTAATGTCATGAAAAGAAGAGGAAAAAAACCCCGATATGATAAAGATTGAGTTACTTTTAAGCAAAGATTTAATAATTTTAAATTTTGATAATATATATTTAGAAGAAATATTCATAATTATTAAATCAAATTCCCTATCTAATAGTTCAACTTCAGTAAGCTTAAATTCAACATTAGACGAAAAAGAATTTAATTCTTGGTTTGATTCAGCCTGTAATATAGCGTTAGGGTCATTATCAATTCCTAGTACATCACATGAAAAAATCTTTGAACATAAAATACTTAAAATCCCAGTCCCGGTGCCGATATCCAATATCGAAGAAATATTATCTCTAAGATTATAATTATTATTAATTTGTATCAATAATCTAATGCACGCTAAAGTCGTTTCATGATGCCCAGTTCCAAATGCTAATGAAGGATTAATAATAATCTCTTTTTCTTTATATTCTGAAGACCATGGAGGTACAATTCTTATATTGGANGTTATAGGAATAGGTATAAGAAACCTTTTCCAATTATCTTTTTCTNTATTTTTAAATTTCTTGATTTTAGCACCTTTAAATATCTTCGAAATAAGATTTTGCTNATAACTTTCGTTTTTTAAAGACTCCAAAAAGATTTCTAAATCACTGTAATTATTGAAAATTACCTCAATTTTATACTTATCATCAATATTTGATTGTGAGAAAACGCAATTATAATTCTCATAAAAAATCAAGAAGTCGCTTTCAGGTACTTTATTTTCTGTTAAAACTTCAACGTAGTACATTTGAAAAAAGATTATAGAAGTTCTTCAAGATTTTCTATAAATTTTGATTTTGGAAACTTTTTCTTGTAGTTGTTAAGAAGAGTATTTTTATCAGCATCCTTTGATAACTTTATTTTTGATAAAACAATTAAATATTGGGCTTCAGAACTGTTATTAACAAGATTCGGAATCAATATTTCTGTATTATTCAATCTACCTAATGCTGATTCATATTGATCTTTTTTGATATAAAAATTTGCAACATAAATTGCTCTCTTCAATAAGAACTTCTTTGCCTTTATGTAAATTCTTTGTGTTTCATCCATATATTCTGTGCTTTTGTAAACAGCTGATAATGAGTCATAAATTCTTAAGATTTCTTTGGCAGGATCATCATTTTTATCTTTTGCTGCTATTAAAAGCGATTGCGATTTCAAAAGTTTGAATGTGGCATAGTCAGTTTTTGGATGATTAACCTGGTTATTTAAGAATTCTGTATATTCTTTTATTGCCAAATTATATCTTTTTCTTTTAAAAGCAACATCCGCACTCAAAAGATAGGCCTCACGAGTATATGGAGAATACGGGAACCTAATCTGAAGTGTAGTAATCATATCTTCCAATAGATCAAAATCTGTATGATTAAGAACTACATATTTTTTCTTTTTATTTATTTCTTTATTTATAAGGTCATAAAGCTCTTTATCGGACCCTGTAAGAAACTCTTCTCTACTTCCGGTACAAGATATTAAAAAAACTACTACAAATAAAACTTTTAAAAATCGAATCAACATAGATGCTATAATATTTGCGTGTGATTTTAATGTCAAGGAATAAGGAATGAAAAATTTTTTAGATTATATCGAAATTCAAATAATTTCTGGGAATGGAGGCAATGGAATTGCATCTTTTAGACGTGAAAAATTTATCCCTTTTGGGGGTCCAGATGGTGGTAACGGAGGAGATGGTGGGAATATAATATTTATAGGTGATAAGAATATAAATTCATTAAAAAATTTCAGAAATAAAAGGATATTTAGAGCAAAAAATGGAACAAATGGCGGCTCGAATAAAAGAAATGGTAGAAACGGTAGCGATTTGGAGGTACGGGTTCCAATTGGAACAGAAATTTATGATAAGAAAAATAAATCTAAAATTGCTGATATAACAATTGAAAATGAAAAAATTGTTTTACTCCAGGGCGGAAAAGGTGGACTAGGAAATACATTTTTTAAAACTTCTACTAATCGTGCTCCTACAAAAGCAAAAGATGGAAAAATAGGTGAAAAATTATCGATTGCGTTAAATTTAAAAACCATATCTGATTTAAGTCTAATTGGATTCGCAAACGTAGGTAAATCATCGATTATTAGAAAAATTACAAATTCTAAAGCCGAAGTTGGTAATTATGAATTTACTACATTAAATCCCAATATAGGGGTCTTAAAAGGAGAATCAAATGATTACCTAATCGCTGACATACCTGGCCTAATAGAAGGAGCATCACAAGGTAAGGGGCTTGGTCATACTTTTTTAAAACATATAGAAAGGTCTAAATTCCTAATTGAAGTTTTAGATTTATCATGTGGCAGTCTAGATGAACTCAAGAAGCAACATATAACTTTATTAAACGAATTAAAGGAATACAACAAGGTCTTACCTTCTCGTATAAAATTAATTGTCCTAAATAAATATGATTTATGTAATTTTAAAAATTATTTAAACAAATTTAACCCTTTAAAAGGATGTAGAAAAATTTATGTAAGCTGTAGCAATGACTATGGAATTAAACAGCTTGCAATGATAATTGAAAAATTTAAGCTTTAATTAATTCTTTAATAAACTCCTTTCTATTGCTAGACCTCATTAAACTCTCTCCTATTAAAAAATTTGTTATTCCTTCTTTGCGTAACATAGTAATATCTGAAGGAGTAGATATTCCACTTTCACTAATTAAAATCGAATCACTTGGAATCTTATTGCGAATATCTAGTATATTTTTATTGCTAACATTAAAATTTGATAAATCTCTATTGTTTACTCCAAAAATTTTTGCTCCTGCACTTATACCTTTCTCTATATCCTCTATGTTATGAACCTCATATAAAACATCAAGGTTATAATCGGATGCAAGACAAATTAATTCTTTTAGTTTAGATAAAGTAAGTATTCTTCCTATCAACAATATTGCATCAGCCTCATAAAACCTGCTCTGAATAATCTGGTACTCATCAATAATAAAGTCCTTTCTTAAAAGAGGAATTGTAGTAAGAGTTCTAACTGATGGGATATAATCTATCTTTCCCATAAAAAATTCTTCATCTGTTAAAATTGATATAGCTGAAGCACCGCCGGCTTCATAATCCAAAGCAATCATCAAAGGCTGAAAATCTTCAGCAATTATTCCTTTTGAAGGAGATGCCTTCTTGATTTCAGCTATTATATTGACTTTATTATTATCTAAAAAAGAAGAGAAAAAATCTCTTTTTATATAATTCTTATTAGTTATTCCTTTTTTTAAATCATCTTTAGGATAAATTTTTTTTAAAGATTCAACCTCTTTTTCCTTACTTGATATAATTCTATCTAAGATGTCCATTTATTTACCTAATATTTTTGAAAAACTATGATAAATTTCGCCAGAAGCAATTTTAGTTTCAACTTTTAAAAAAGCATCCTCCAACGATTTTGCATTTCCTGAAATATATAAACCTGCTCCCGAATTCAATATACATATATCTCTTCTAGAATCTTGAATTTTATTATTCAATATTCCCTCTGTAATTTCTCTAGATTCATCAGCAGAATTAATAACTAAGGAATTGATTGTTGACAACTTAAAGCCATAATTTTCGGGATTAAATGTATACTCCCTAATATCTTTCCCGTTAATTTCTGCAATATAAGTACTGCTGCAAATAGATATTTCATCCATACCGTCATGACCATGAACCACCAATGCTCTTTCTATTCCTTGCTTTTGTAGTACCTTGGCCATAAGGGTTACCAGACTCTTTTCATAAACACCCATTAGTTGGAATTTAGGTCTAAGCGGATTAACCAACGGCCCTAGAATATTAAAAATGGTTCTCATTTTTAAACCTTTTCTGACCTGTGCAACATTTTTCATTGATTTATGAAAATTTGGGGCATATAAAAAAGAAAAATTATTTTTATCGATTGAATCGAGAGAATCAGTTAAATTTTCATCAAGAGAAATACCAAGCTTTTCTATTAAATCTGCACTGCCAACCTTACTTGATACCGACCTATTCCCATGCTTTGCAATTTTTACTCCCATGGAAGCAAGAATAATTGAGCTTATAGTTGATACATTCAGCGTAGACTTTGAATCTCCTCCAGTACCGCATAAATCAAGCAATTTATTGTCATGATTTGGTACTACGTCAAGGTTCTTTAATAAAACATTTGAGGCAAAAAAGATCTCATCAGATGTAGGTTTTTTAATCTTTAATGCAGTTAAAAAAGAGGCTGCTTGTATATCTGATAATTCTCCATTCATCATAGATGAAAAAATATTATCAATCTCTTCTTCGGAAAGATCACTTCCACTACATAGCTTCTCTATAACTTCAACAATCATTGTAAAGCTCTTTTTGATATTGTATCAAGAATCCCATTAATAAAACCACATGATTCATCTGAACTATATTTTAACGCTAGGACAATTGCTTCTTTGATACTTACAGGAACTGGAATTCCTTTTGAGAATAGAATTTCAAACACTGCTATCCTTAAGATGTTTAAATCTACAGTATTAATTCTATCAAACCTCCAATTCTTAATAGTCTGATCTATTTGATCATCAATTGGCTTAATATTCTTGGCACACCCATGTATTATTTCGTCAGCCTTATTTTTAATAATATTTTTAGTAACTACTTTCCTTGAGTTTTCAAAAATATCTCTAAGTACCTTATAAAAATCTGCATCGTGACCTTCTATCTTCTCATTCAGGTTATAGATTTTTAGAAAAGTCTTAAATTTTGAAATATTTCCTAATTTGGAAACTAAGCTATTAAATTTTTCCTTACTTATAATTCTCAAGAAAATTTTATTATTACTTAACGCAGTTGACCCAATAACAATCATTTCCTCTTCCTTAATTCTCATTAATTTAAGCATATAATAATTATTTATTGGATTTGAGTCCCAAAAATTGGAAACATTCTCATTAAAATTATCAAAATCATATGAAAAATCGGATGACTTTACATCAAGACTGTACATAAATCTTAGAGATAACTCTCTAGCTCTCCTATCTATCCAATATCTCATAACTAAAAATCCTTTCTTACTTTTATTAAATTCGCAAGACTATAAGCAGCCTCTTTAGCCCTATCTTTTGGTCCACCATTAGCTCTTTCAATAGCTTGATCCTCATTCTTAACTGTTAATATGGCAGAGGTGATAGGAGTATCATAATTCATACTAATTTGAATCAATTTATCAAAAATCGCATTTGATATGTAGTCATAGTGAGTGGTTTCCCCTTCAATGATACAACCCAACGCAACAATCCCATTAGGGTTATGCTTCTTGCACACAGCATTAATTAAATAAGGTAACTCTAAAGATCCTAGACACTCAATAACTTTAATTTGATCTTTTCTAAGATTAAGCTCTTTAGTTAAAACATTTGTAGCATTTTCTAATTGTTTTTCAGAAATATCCTTATAAAAAGTACTTATGACAACATATACTAATATGTCTTCTTCTGAAAATGGTTTATTGTCATCTTTCATGTTCTTATTCTACTAAGCTCAGCTTATGACCTAATTTTTTCTTTTTCACTTTAAGATATTTCATATTTTCTTTTTTGGGTATTGTCTCAATTGCCAAAGTCTTTGTTATTTCTAAACCAAAGCCGTCGAGGCCTGCAACTTTTCTTGGGTTATTAGTTAACAATTTTATTTTCTTTAATCCTAAGTCTCTAAGTATCTGTGCTCCGGTGCCATACTCTCTCAAATCTTCTTTAAAGCCCAATGCATGGTTTGCTTCTACTGTATCGAGGCCTTCCTCTTGTAATGCATAAGCTTTAATCTTGTGTTTGATACCTATTCCTCTACCCTCTTGTCTAAGATACAGTAAAACACCTTCTCCCTCTTCTTTAATTATATCTAAGGCTTTATGAAGCTGAGAACCACAATCACATCTTCTTGATCCTAGCAAATCTCCTGTTAGGCATTCAGAGTGAACTCTTACCAAATATTCTTTATTATCTTTAATTTTTCCTTTAACAAAAGCCAAATGTGTTTTATTGTCTATTTCACTATCATATGAATAGCACATAAAATCTCCATAATCTGTAGGAAGACTACAAGAAGCAGACTGAGAAACAAATGACTCTTTTTTAAGTCTATAGCTAATCAAATCGGCAATTGTTGCAATTTTTATCTTATGTTTTTTTCCAAACTTTTCACAATCTTTAAGTCTTGCCATAGAGCCATCATTATTCATTATTTCGCATATAACCGCACAAGGCTTTAATCCTGCTAATCTAGATATATCGACAGAAGCTTCAGTATGTCCTGCTCGAACTAAGATACCGCCATCTCTGGCAACTAGTGGAAACATATGACCCGGTCTATCAAAATCAGCAGCTGAAGCACTATCATTTGCAACCAATGTTGCAGTCCTAGATCTATCATGAGCAGAAATACCAGTGGTTACATCTTTTTTAGCATCAATAGAGACAGTAAAGGCTGTTGAATCTAGATTTTCCTCTGAGGGTTTATTGACAGGTGACAAATCAAGCTCACTTGCTTTCTTTGTATCAACTGACAAACAAATTAAACCTCTTCCATGAGTTGCCATAAAATTAATGACCTCTGGAGTGGTAAATTCGGCAGCGACAATCAAATCACCTTCATTTTCCCTATCTTGATCATCAACCAAAATGACCATTTTTCCTTTCTTAATATCTTTTATAGCGTCTTCAATCTTTGATATTGGCAAAATTAAACCTCTTTAACAGCAAAATACTTATCACTAAATAATATACATTTTAAAAAATAAACCAAGCGTAAAAATAGTTTTCAACCACCCTATTGACTTTTTTTCAAGTATATATATTTTAAATTGTAGTCTTTCTTTCCGGAGGTTTAAATTGGAACATCAAGAACTTTCATCAAAAAACGATTTATCAATTTTATATTTATTTGGTGGTGGTGAAGAGTTCCGCGAATTTGAGGAGGAAATACTAGAAGATTTAGAAGAAGAAATTGATTACGATGATGATATATGGGAAGAGTCAGATGAAAATGAAGAAGAAATTGAAGACGAAATTGATTCTGGTGATGACACAGAAGATGAAGGAGAATTTGAAGACTTAGAAGAAATCGATGACCTAGAAGAACTCGAAGATTTTGATGAAGAACTTGAAGACTTTGATGAAGAGATAGAAGACTTAGAAGAAGAAAATTAATTTATATTAATCTACTACTGCTTTTTGGTTTAATCATTTAACAAATACATCTTAACAAGCAACATAGTTATTGCTGAGCTTAAGCAAGACAAAATCATTGATAATAAAAAAGAATATCCTCCTTTGAGCATAAATGGGAGAATTAGAAATAGAGGGACAGTTGCTAGACCAAAATATAAAATTTCCGTGCTTAGCCTGGCAATTTTAAGTACATCCTTGCTTTCCAAATATATCCAGGAAAAAGTAAGCAATGATACTAAAGGTAGGGCTATAATAATCGCTGCCAAGACAGTGCTCTTTTTAGATATTTCTGTGGCCACAACTATAATAATTGATGTAATAAATAATTTTATAATATATTGGGTCATGAGATATTATAACAAAAATGTCCTTTTATTATCTTAATTATTAAATACTATATTTTTATGACATTGCATGATATTTACATTGAAGAAAGATTAAAAGATGAGCTTATAGAAATAAACGTAAAAGACAGAAAACTTAAAGTGGTAATTAATCAGGGAACATCTTTTGGTGGTAATCACACTACTACATTACTTTCAATCGAAGCTATAAAATTTATTATTAACACGAAGTTGATTACTACAGCTTTAGATCTAGGATCAGGCTCGGGTATCTTAGCAATCATAATCAAAAAACTTGGTGTTTTAAATGTGTCAGCCTCGGAAATTGATCAATTAGCAATCAAAGAATCAAAGTTAAACTTCAAGTCAAATTTTAACCATAAGAAAGATTTTCCTTGTTTAATTACAGATCCGCTTATAAATGAAGATAAATATGATTTTATAGTTTCAAATATTTCAGGCTCGTTCTTACCAAATAATTTACTGAAAATTTCCCAAATAATAAATCCAGGTGGATACTTGTCTATTGCCGGCTTTAATATAGAAAAAGAAAAGGACTATGTGCGGATTGCCAAAGAAGCAAATCTTCAAATAATAAGAACTTTTAAAAAAACTCCATGGATTTCTATGATATTCCAAAGAAATGTTTAAATGCCCAGGGCCGGACTCGAACCGGCACGGTATTGCTACCGAGGGATTTTAAGTCCCTTGCGTCTACCAATTTCGCCTCCTGGGTTAATAAGCCGTAATTATATACG
>PAOQ02000002.1 GCA_002708105.2 bacterium
AGTATAATGATTACTAATATTTTTATGAGCAAAAGTAATATAAAACAAAAAAATAATAATAAGAATCTGCCTGTACCTGCAAATTCTCTTGAGAAATATTTAACAGAGATAAGTAATTATGAAATTTTATCAAGAGAAGATGAGGCAAAATATGCTAGAGAGTACAGAAAATCGGGTGATATACAATCTGCTAGAAAACTAATAACGGCGAATCTAAAATTCGTTGTAAAAATTGCTATGGAGTATAAAAACTATGGTCTTAATCTAATGGATATAATTCAAGAAGGAAACCTTGGCCTAATGCAAGCTGTCACAAAGTTTGATCCAACAAAAAGATATAGGTTAATTTCATATGGTGTTTGGTGGATTAGAGCATATATACAGAATTTTATAATGAAAAATTGGAGTTTAGTAAAAATAGGAACTACTCAAGGGCAAAGAAAACTTTTTTACAAAATACGGTCAGCTAAAAGTCTGTATAACGCTGGGGAACTATCATTAGAAGAATACTATGCAAAACTGTCAAATGATTTGAAGGTTTCTATTAAAGAAATAAAGGAAATGGATCAAAGAATGGCTGGAAAAGACTACTCACTTGATGATCAAATTAAAACTGATGAAAAACAAACTAAAATTGATTTCTTACCCTCAGGTTCACGAACTCAGGAAGAATTAATAATCGAAGATGAACAAAAAAAAGAATTACAAACAAGCCTTAAGGAAGCAATACTAACACTAAATGAAAGAGAAGCTTTTATAATAAATAATAGACTTCTATCAGACAAGCAAGTTACTTTAGAGAAATTGGGTGATAAGTTTAAGATTTCACGTGAACGAGTTAGGCAAATTGAAAAATCTGCAATTAAGAAAATTAAAAAAATTCTTATTAAGAATGGAATTACAGCTGACTTTTAATTAGATTAACTATATCATCTAGACTATCAATCTTATCACAACCAAATTGAGCTAAGCTAGGTTTTCCTCCGCCTTTACCATTAATCTTACTTGCAATAGAGCTTAATAGATTCTTGCAATCAAAATTCTTTATGTCAGAGCTTGCAGCACANATNATTAAAGAGCTNTCTTTATTATTTGAAGCAAGNAATCCAATNNTNNTTTTTTTCTTTTTCANGTCATCCCATAAACTTTTTAANTCATTAGAGGACATACCTTGNGCTAAATATGAAACTACTTTAACATNATTTATTATTTCAGAGTTTGANAATACTTNATCAGCTAAATTTTTNGTAGCTTCTTTTTCATACTTAGAAAGTTCTAACNTTAAAGCNTCGTTTTCCTTTTGAATTCTTTTAATACTATCNGNAAGCTTATCANNTGANGAGTTTAAAATTGATGAAGAGCTTATTAANNTATCCTTTATATTTCTAATATATGACAACCCAGAATNNCCNACTCGNGCNTCTATNCTTCTAATCCCTGAAGATATTGANGACTCTGATGAAATAAANAAAGANCCTATCTGACCTGAACTTTCAATGTGTGTCCCNCCACATANCTCCATGCTNTAGTCACCTATNTTTACAACTCTTACTAAATCACCATATTTATCTTCAAAAAACGCTGTTGCTCCATTTTTAATTGCTTTCTTATATTCTACATTTTCCTCAATAATAATTTCATTATTCATCCGGATTCTTTCATTAGATAAATCTTCAATCTCTTTTAATTGATCGGAATCAATATTAGAAAAATGGCTAAAATCNAATCTCAACCTGTCATCTCTCACTAAAGATCCAGCTTGTCTAACATGTGTACCAAGAATTTCTCTAAGTGCTGAGTGGAGTATGTGTGTAGCAGAATGATGTTCAGATATCTTATATCGTAAACCACTATCGACTATAGCGTTAACTTTTTCACCGTTAATAGTTTCACCTTCTTTTACTATTCCACTGTGCACAAAAAAACCTTCTTTAGTCTTTTGAGTATCAAATATATCAATCACAGATGAATTGGAATTAATAAATCCCTTATCACCTATTTGTCCACCTGATTCGGCATAAAAAGGTGTGGAATTAAGAATAATTCCTACTCTTTGTCCTTCTTTGGCAGATCCAACAATTTCATTGTCTTTTATTATTGCCACAATTTTCGATTCAGTATTTAACATACTATATCCTACAAAGTCTGTTAGGTTATTGACATCTAATATTTTAGTTAGATCAACACTGTCACTTACTGCATTTTTAAATTTTGATGCTTTTTTTGAAGAATTTTTCTGATTAAGCATTTCCTCTTCGTAAGCATTTATATCTAGCGTATAATCTGTGTCTCTCAATATATCCTCAATTAAATCAAGTGGAAAGCCGTATGTATCATAAAGTCTAAATATATCTTTNCCGGAAAGAACTTTAGTATCTGAAGATACNCTCATAGCTTCCTTAAGTTGATCAAATCCTCTATCTATAGTTCCTAAGAACTTCTTTTCTTCGTTTAATACAATAGAGATAATATTTTCTTTTTGACCTTTTAGTTCGGGGTAAGAGTCTTCCATTTCATCTACCACTAAATCTACGAGAGTATGAAGAAATGGCTCTGAAATTCCTAACTTCTTGTAATGACGAACAGCTCTTCTTAATATTCTACGAGCAACATAGCCTCTACCTTCACTAGAAGGAGTGACGCCATCGGAAATTAGAAAAGTTACTGCTCTAGCATGATCAGACAAAACTCTAATTGAAATATCGATAGTATCATCTTTTCCATACTCAGCACCAAGAAAACCAGCGGTATATTTTATCAAATACTGAAACAAGTCTGTATCATAGTTACTTTTAACACCCTGTAAAACTGNGGCTAACCTTTCAAGTCCCATTCCAGTATCAATGCTTGGCCTTGGTAAAGATGATAGCTGCCCATCTTCATCTTTATTAAACTGCATAAAAACTAAATTCCAAATTTCTAGATACCTTCCACAATCACATTCGACAGAACACTTCTCAGGATTTGGACAGTTNATCCCCTTTTCACCTATGTCATACATTATTTCAGAACATGGTCCACATGGGCCTGTATCGCCCATTGACCAAAAATTATCTTTATCGCCTAACTTGTAAACTCTTTCTTCTTTTATTTTAATTTTATTAATCCATATATCTCTTGCTTGATCATCATCTTTATGAACTGTTATATAAAGTTTATTTTGGTCTATATTTAATTCGCTAGTTAAAAATTCCCATGCAAATGATATAGCATCTTCTTTGAAATAATCTCCAAAAGAGAAGTTCCCAAGCATTTCAAAAAAAGTATGATGGCGACTAGTTCTTCCGACATTTTCTAAATCATTATGTTTTCCGCCTGCTCTCAAAGATTTTTGGCAAGATGCAGCTCTAGAATACTCTCTTTTTTCTGAACCGAGAAAAACATTCTTAAATTGAACCATTCCTGCATTTGTAAAAAGTAAAGTGGGATCATTTTTCGGGATCAAACCTGAGCTTCCAACTGTAGAATGCAGTTTCTTATCAAAAAAATTAATAAATTTTTTTCTTATATCAGATGACTTCATTAAGAATATTATAATAGGATATTAAAGAGATTAAACAACAAGAAAATATATAATTCTAATTTACAGGTGCTACGCTAACAAAAACTTTGGATTTACCTTTTTTCTTAAAAGTAACCAATCCATTTTTTAAAGCAAAAAGTGTATGATCTCGTCCAATCCCTACATTTTCCCCAGGATAAAATTTTGTACCTCTTTGCCTTACTATAATTCCGCCAGTATTGACTGATTGTCCACCAAAAAGTTTTACGCCGAGTCTTCTACCGGCACTATCTCTTCCATTTTTGGAACTTCCTGCAGCTTTTGTTTTTGACATAACTACCTCCTACTTAGTAATGGACAATATTTCTACAGTTTGATAAGGTTGTCTATGACCATTTAAAGTCTTAGAGTTTTTTCTTCTTCTAAATTTAAACACTTTTAACTTCTTCCCTTTATCATCTGACAAAACTTTTCCTTTAATTTTAAAAGATTTCAGTGCTTTTGAATCAATAACAACATCTTTTTCATCAGAAATATATAAGATTTCATCAAATCCTATTTCGGCACCAACTTCAAAAGAAGTCTTTTCTATCTGAATTTTATCTCCCTCTTTTATGAGATATTGCTTGCCACCGGTTCTTATTACAGCTTCCATCAAATCCTCCAAAAGTATATATATTTACTGCTAATTGGTTTTTGTCAATACTTGAAGTTATTCTTCGAGCTCAACATTCCAATATGATGTTTCAACTGAACTTAAAAAGGGTTTCCATTCATCAAACTTAATTGTCTGTAAATAGAGATTTGAGAGCAACTCCCATGAAGGTTTATTCGGTTTTACAATCAATGTCATGCTAGTTTCACTTAAAATTTTGCTACCCTTCTTTCTATTACAAGAAATACAGCAGCAAACTACATTCTCCCATATAGTCTTTCCCCCTAGAGATTTTGGATGCACATGATCTATAGTTAATTCATTTCTGGGAAAAGGTTTTCTGCAATATTGGCATTCAGATTTATCTCTTTTAAAAATATTATATCTGTTAAATTTAACCTCTTTATTTGGGACTTTGTCATAGCGTAAAACAATTATAACCCTTGGGATTTTAATTACCCTAGATACAGTTCTTATTGCATCTGAATTTTTTAAAGTTGAAATTTCACTCCATGATTCAAAATCAAAAGTTTCATAATTAGAATCAACTGCCTTTGCAGCACCTACGTAAAGCATCAAAAAAGCTCTCTTGACGCTAGTAGTATCGACTGGAAAGAAAAACTTATTGAGAACTAAAACTGGTGTATTCAGCATAAGTATAATTTACCTGAAAAAAAGATAAATTATTTTACCTTCTTAATAGAACTAAATATAATTAGTAAATGAAGCTTGTGTCTCTAATGATAATTTCTATCACTCTTTTTGTTCTACCTTTTTTAAATTTTGATCTTTTTTTTCTTTCATGGTTTTTTCTAATTCCAATAATATATTTACTAGAACAATACAAAGTGTCTCCAGTCAAACTAGGAGTTGCTTTTGGAACCATCTCATTATTAATTATTACGTATTGGGCTACGCCAACCTTATCACGTCTTACTGGTGCCCATTGGTCAATCTCATTCTCTGCACATCTTTTATATTGTATATATGAATCTCTATTTTATATACTGATCTTCGTTTTCATCAGGTTCTCTTTAAAGAAGACAGTAAACATATGGAATAAATATTTTTTAATTATATTCTTTTATATAATAATTGAACAATACTTCCCCAGAATATTCCCACATAAATTAGGTAACACTCAAATAATGTTTCTAGAAATTTCTCAGCTAATATCATATTTTGGGATTAACTTTCTTTCTTTTCTAGTCTTGTTAACAAATATTATGTTGTATGAGCTACTACTAAAGAATAACAAAAAGGAATCGTATATTATCATAGGATTTCTCGCTGTTAGTTTATTATTTGGTGTTGCGCTAAAAAACAATAGTGGCTTTTATAATGAAAAGGATATATCTATAAATATTGCATTAGTACAACCTGTAAGCTCATTAGAAAAAATAAAGCAAATCCAGGAAACAATTAATTTAAAACATAAAAACTTATATTTAATAGTATGGCCGGAATCTTCTTTGGATAAGGTTGAGCTACTTGAGCCTAATGATTATACAGAGTTCAAAAATGAATTCTCAAAAAAGTTTAGCTTTAATAGCGAATATCTTTTATTCGGAGCTATAACAAAAAATAAAAATGGTTTTTATAATTCTGCGATACTAATAAATAAAAAATACGAAATAGAAGATATATATTCGAAAAATAAATTAATGATTTTTGGGGAATTTTATCCTGCCAAAGAAATTATATCGAAAATTATTCCTATATATAATTCCTTTACTGAGCTTAATAAAGGAGAAATTAGACCCTTGCTTCTTAAAGGAAAGCCTAATCTGGGAATATTAATCTGCTATGAAGACTTATTCGAAGATAACAGTGTAAAATTAACAAAAAATGATTCGGAGCTCTTAGTAAATATAACAAATGATTCATGGTATGGGGATAGCCTAGCCCCATATCAACATTTGATGTTGTCAATCCCTAGATCTATTGAAAGCCGAAGGTTCTTGATTAGATCAGCATACAATGGAATAAGTGCAGTTATATCACCGTCAGGGGAAATAGTGAAGATAATAAAGAAAAATGAAAGCGGCTATTTAGTTTCGAAAATCAGTTTTATAAAAGAGCAGAGTTTTTATGTAAAAAATAAAAATATTATCAACCTTATTTACTATATAGCTTTTATAATATTATTTTTTAAAAAAATGTCGTATAGAAGAAATTAACTTTTTATTTTCTTTTGATGTTCCAATTGTTATTCTTAAACAATCCTGAAGTCGTACTACACTAAAAAAATTTTTAATAATTATATTTTTTTTTGTTAAAAACTTATATAGTTCCTTAGATTTTTTAAGCTTGATAAGAATAAAATTTGAATCAGAATCGAATACTTTTATTTCTGGTAATGTTTTAAGAAAATCATATAGCTGTGTTCTTTGGTCCTTAATTTCTTCAATGTAACCATTGATTACAGAAGGTTTTTGAAAAAACTTATACGCTATTATTTGCGAGAACGTTGAAATATTATACGGTAGCCTTAACTTATTAATGCTAGAAATAACTGCCCTGTCTCCGAGGAGAAAGCCTAGCCTTAATGAAGCAAATCCAATCTTTGACATTGTTTTCATAATCAACAAATTCTTATTTTTTCTTAACAAATCTATACATGAAGTACTTGAATAATCGGAGTAGGCTTCATCGATAACAACAATTCCCTTTGAACATTCAACTATTTTTATTATATCTTCTTTCTTGAAAGAATTACCTGTTGGATTATTTGGGCTTGCGATAAATATCACATCAGGGTCATTTAATCTTATTTCCTTTATAACTTTTTTAAGATTCAACTTAAATTCAGACGTTAAGGGTACGCCTATTCCTTTTAAACCTAAGCCTTTGGTTAAAATTTTGTACATTGAAAAACTTGGATCTAGATATAGAACCTTTGATGTCTTTCCTGTTAAAGTTAACAATATATAAAGAATTAGCTCATCTGAACCATTTCCAAATAATATTTGACCTTTTTTTAAATTATAATTGTTTAAAATAATACTTCTAAGTTCTTTTTGAAACGGATCTGGATATCTATTAATATTCCTTATGTTAATTTCATTTAAAAAAGCTTTTTCTTTCTTGGTTAGATTGAAAATTTCATCATAATCAAAAGGAAATTCATTCGCATTAAGCCTAAAACTATAATTCGTTTCATCTGCCGAATAAGCTTCAAAAGTTTTTAAAGATTTTTTCAATCTAATTTTATTTAACAACTTCAACTTCCCTTTTAAGTCTTACTTTAATAGAATTAGCATGTCCATCTAATCCCTCTTCGGATGCAAGCGCTATAACATCGTCACCTAAAGCATTCACACCTTTCTGAGATATTTTTGAATAACTAGAATATTTCATGAAATCTAATACACTTAGTGGTGAAGAAAAAGTTGCGCTTCCAGAAGTAGGAAGAACATGACTTGGTCCAGCAATATAGTCACCAAAAGCCTCTGCTGAATTTTCTCCCAAAAAGATTGAACCAGCGTTAATGATCTTTTTTTCAATTTTTGTGGGATTTTTTACAAAAATTTCTAGATGCTCTGGTGCAAAATAATTTGAAAATTCAACGCAATCGTCAAGATTATTTAATAAAAAAATTTTTCCGTTACTTTTCATTGATTTACGTATTATATCTCTTCTCGATAACATTGAGGATTGAATCCTGATCTCATCTAAAATCCTTTCTGCATGCTTTTTCGAAGTTGTAAGACAAATCGCTGTAGCATCAACATCGTGCTCTGCTTGAGCTATTAAATCAGCCGCTACATATTTTGGATTTGAGTTTTTATCCGATATTATTAGAACTTCACTTGGTCCTGCAATCATATCAATATCGACTGCGCCAAAAACTTTCTTTTTTCCTGTAGCAACAAAAATATTTCCTGGGCCAACAATTTTATCGACTTTATTAAGACTTTTTGTACCATATGCAAGTGCTGCGATTGCCTGTGCACCTCCTATTTGATAAATTTCATTTATTCCGAGATGCATCGCTGTATACAATATTGCTGGATTAATTCCTTCTTTGCTTGGCGGTGTTGCTACTACAATCTCCTTACATCCTGCAACTTTTGCCAATGTCCCTGTCATTATCAAACTTGAAGGATAGGATGCTGTTCCACCAGGAACATATATGCCAATCCTTTCTAAAGGTTTTACATTCCACCCTAATACATTTCCATACTCATCTTTATATTTATATGATTTAGGCAGCTTTTTAGCCTGATAATCTTTAACTCTTTTTACTGACTTTCTAATTGCAGATTTTACTTTTGTCGAAACATTATAAATAGAGCTTTTAATTAATTCAGAATCAACTTTTATATTATTTTTATTAATCACAAAATTATCAAACTTCTTCGTTAATGAGAATAGAGCTTTATCTCCACTTAACCGAATATCACGAACAATTTTCTCTACTATTTTGTCTATATCGTTTGACTGTATATACTGTTTTTTTCTAATCTTATCTACTTCGATTTTTATTTTTCGTGTATCTAATTTAGTTATTTTCATAATACAAACTATACAATAAATTTAACAGATTATTATATCAACACTATTTGATAAAAATTATATCTAGAACAATTGATATATTAATCAACAACATGTAAAGAATAGAAAACAAAAAGACACTCTTATAATATTTCTTCTCTTTAAATGATAGAAAAACTAAGTATAGGAATAAACTTCCCAAGACTATGGCCATTATTCCATAAAAATTGGAACATATTCCAACAATCCAAAAATATAGAGATATTGGAAGAAGTGCAAGACTATAGATCATTATTAGGTAATTAGTAAACTCCTGCCCATAGACTATTGGCATCGTAGGAAAGCCACCTTTTTCATAATCGTCCAATAAATGTTGTGCTAGAGCCCAAAAATGGGGAGGTTGCCACATCATCATAAATAAAAACAGGACTATTATATCTAAATAGGCAATTGATAATTCAGGTTGGATTGAAGAATAGCCTATAATTACTGGTAAAGCCCCTGGAATGCCCCCTAGGACCGTGCCAAATGGAGATGACTTTTTTAAAAAGAGTGTGTAGTAAACGGTATAAGAAATAATCGCTAAGAAGATTAAATAAAAATTTAACGTATTAATATACAGGAAAGATAAAGCTAGTGAAGTTGTTATCAAAAAAGCCGCAATCATTGATAAATTCCTGATTCCAACTAACTTTAACGCTTTTACCCGCGCCTCTAACCTCTCCATTAATTCATCATTTTCTCTTTCTATTATATTGTTAACCATTGCTGAGCCAGCAGCCGAAAAAATTAAACATAGAAGTGATATAAAGGATAGACCCATAGGTGGCGCACCTTGATAGGCAATAACCATTCCGGTATAACCGGTCAAACCTACACTTAAAATTATATTTGGCTTTGATAAGGAAATTATCGCCTTTAAATATTTCATTAATTAACTTCTTTTTTTATAAATAATAAATTAAGGATAACTCCAACAATAAGAAGAGCAATCAAAAGATGTATAGCTGTCATAGAAAATGCAAGTTTAGAAATTACCACAAACACGCCTACTGCAATTTGGAGAAAAACTAAAATCAGTAAGCGTTTAAGATTTAGAAATATATCTCTGCTTTCTTTTTTAAAAAATCCTTTAAGAAATAAAAAAAGAGAAATTAAGAGAATTAAAATTCCACTAATCCTATGCGATAAATGTGCAAAAACGGTGTCACTTAAATATGGCGGAAGCCAATATCCTAAGCACCTAGGGAAGTCGGGACAGGCAAGCCCAGCATTAGAATGTCTCACATATGCACCAAGTACAACTTGCCAGTAAATAAAAATAAAAAGGAGCAGATAAGGTAGATTTTTTTTTGTAAAAATATCAATCGACTTTAATTCATCGCTATTCTTATAAAGACACATTGTGTAGATAAGAACAAAAATTACTATCGCATTTCCAAAATGAAATGTTGTGATATTAGTTTCGAGTTGCAATATTACTACAAGTGCACCAGCTATAATTTGAACTATTAATAAGATTCCGCACAAAATAGGTATTAGTTTATATCCACCGCTATAAGAAGTAATTCTATCTTTGGCCAGAAAAGCAAAGAAGATTGACACAAATAATCCTAGCACTCTATGGCCATGCTCCATGAAAATTGGAAAATTAATCTCGGGGAAGAAGCTCCCAAAACAAAGAGGCCAATCGGGACAGGCTAACCCTGCGCCTAATCCACTTACCATGTTTCCCCATATTAGAAGAACGATAAGCGAATATAAAGTTAACTTTTCAAGTCTGCCCATAATTTTAGTTTATTACACGAGAAAACATGTCAACTACAGTAAAACCAATTAATAAGAACAATAGAAATATTGGATAAGTTGCAAAAATCCATGTCATCCCATCCTCATACTTCAGGTGCATAAAATAAAGCGCAACAACGCTTGCTTTAAGTGAAGCAATCAAAAGAGCTATAGGAACATTTAAAGCACCAAAATCAAATTGTGCGATCCAAACAGTTATGAAGGTAAGAAACATTAGAAGCAACCAAATATTTATTAATGATTTATATCCACCATTGTTATCCATAACAACTCCTTAGCCTACTAAATATAGTAATGGAAAAAGATAAATCCAAATTAAATCTACCAAGTGCCAATACAGGCCTCCTATTTCAATCGCAGTAAAATTATCTTTAGAATATTTATTTTGATAAACCTTTCGAAGTAAAACACCAAGCACTGCCATTCCAATGAATACGTGTAGCATATGAATACCAGTGGCAGCAAAATAAATAGAATAAAAAATATCGGTTCCTGGATAAATCCCTTTTCCAAACTTATAAGTATATTCAAAGTATTTATTAACTGCGAAAATTGCTGCGCATATAATGGTAACCCAAAGCATTACCTTAACTAATTGAATTCTATTCTCCTGTATTGCCTTAACTGCTACTGCTACTGTCAAACTACTGAAAATTAAAATAACAGTATTAACAGAGCCTAGAACAACATCTAAGCTGCTGGAGCCTAACATAAACATTTCAGGATACTTAGCTCTATAAATTGCATAAGCAGCAAAAAGTCCGCCAAACAATAAAAGTTCTGTAGCTAAAAAGAGCCACATCCCAAGTTTGGCACCTTCATGTTCTGTAACTGGATCAAAATGATGGTGTCCATCATCTTCTTCTATAGAAGGAACAAGCTCAGAAGGGTAAGCAATAGACTTAAGAATTTTTGTTGTTATTGAATATAGTCCCAAATTATTCCTCCGCCTCTATTTTAGTTCCATAATTATAAACTGGTTCAGTAACTGTGGGTATTTCGTCAAAATTAAAAGTCCCTGGAGGTGAATCCATACTCCATTCCAGAGAAAGTGAATCGTAAGGATTCCCTTCGGCTTTTCCAGGCAATGGCCTCATTAAAACCCATAACATTAATATAAAACCAACTCCTATGATCCATGTGCCATAAGTAGATATCTGATGGAAAGTTTGGAATTCAGGAGCATAATTAAAATATCTTCTTGGCATACCAAGTGTTCCCATAATAAACTGAGGGAAAAACACTACATTAAAACCAATAAAAATAAGAACAAAAGCAATCTTTGCTTTAAATTCATCAAACATACGGCCCCACATTTTTGGATACCAAAAGTGCAATGCAGCAAAAAAGCCAAAAACAGTTCCTCCAATCATTACATAGTGCATGTGAGCAACAACAAAATAAGTATCATGAAGATGAACGTCTGCTGCCAGCGCACCTAAGAACAAACCTGTAAGCCCTCCAATAGTAAATAGAAAAATAAACGCTAATGAATAAAGCATGGCAGTGCTAAGCTCAATTGAGCCTTTGTACATTGTCCATAGCCAATTAAAAACTTTTATAGCCGTAGGAACAGCTACAGCATACGTTATTACAGAAAAAATTATGTTTATTAGTTTTGATTGACCACTTACAAACATATGATGTCCCCAAACAAGGAAGCTTATTAAAGCAATCGCTAAACTTGAATAGGCTATAGCTTTATAACCAAAAATTGGCTTTCTTGAAAATACGGGCATGATCTCAGAAATTATTCCCATGGCTGGCAAAATCATTATATAAACTGCAGGATGAGAATAAAACCAAAAGAAATGTTGGAACATAACTGGATCTCCGCCTTTTGCTGGATCAAAGAAGCCTAGTCCAAAATATCTTTCACCTATCAACAGTAATAGAGTAATCCCTACAACTGGTGTAGCTAAAACCTGAAGAAGAGAGGTTGCATAAGCCGCCCAACAAAAAAGAGGTAGCCTATCCCAAGTCATCCCAGGGGCACGTAGTTTGTGCATTGTTACAATAAAATTTATACCGGTCAAGATTGATGAAAAACCTAAAACAAAAACTCCAAAAGTTATCAAAATTACATTTGCTCCTGTTTCAATCGAATAAGGAGTATAGAAAGTCCAGCCAGTATCAGCTGGTGCAGCTAAAGCAATAAGAAAGATAGCAGCCCCGGCCAAATAAAGCCAAAAACTATATAGATTCAATTTCGGGAAGATAACATCCTTGGCCCCGATCATTAACGGAATTAAGAAATTTCCAAAACTAGCAGCCACTCCAGGCACAATGAAAAGAAAAACCATCATTGCTCCGTGCAATGTAAACAAAACATTATAAGTATCAGCGCTGACTATGGTTTGACCAGGTGTTAAATGTTCAGCACGAACTAAAAAGGAAGCAATTGCAGCTAGAACAAAAAAAACACCGATTGCCCACAGATACATTACTCCAATTCTTTTATGATCTACAGTGTAAAACCATGATTTAAATCCATGGCCATTTTCTAAATAATTACTTTCTTGTGCTTCTGACATCAATTCCTCTCCTATAAATTATTTTAGTGTCTTAATATACTCAATTATAGCTGTTATCTCAGCATCATCTAATAGGCCTTTATACGAAGGCATCACAGGGCCATAACCTTCGACCATTTTTTCTCCTGGATATAATATTGACTCTTTAATATAATTTTCATCTGCATTAGCTGAAGTACCATCTGTAAAAACTCTATTTTTGGCGAATAATCCTTTCCAAGTTGGTCCTACACCATCGGCTCCATCAATACTATGACAAGCCACACAACCTTTACTTGAATATAATTGTTTACCTAATTCAGCAGGTGGAATATTAGCAGCAGAAGCTTTTTTTGCTTTATCAGCTGAACCGTCTTCCCAAGCAGCAAATTTAGCCTCTGACAATACATGAACTTTTCCTAGCATATCAGAATGTGCCGTCCCACAATACTCAGTACAATACAAATCATAAACACCCTCTTTAGTTGCTGTGAAATTAATATAAGTATACCTATTTCCCATCAAATCTTGTTTAACTCTGAAGGCAGGCACAAAGAAACTATGAAGTACGTCAGTTGATTGCATAACAAGTCGTATAGGTTGGTTTACTGGTACATAAAGATCATTTAAGGTTTTTTTACCATTGGCATAATCAAAAGACCATATCCATTGCTTTCCGGTAACATTAATTTCTATAGCATTTTTTGGAGTCGTAGTATATTCATCATAATAGACATACCCATATATAAAGATAACAACACATAATATGGTTGGAATTACTGTCCATAAAGTCTCAAGAAAGCTATCATGAGTGATAGCTGGTGTTGAATCATTATCACTTCTTCTTCTATATTTTACGACTAGATAGACAAGCATAGCGCCTACCACAATACAAGAAAGTACTGAAATTATCGTTACTAACCATAATATAAAATCTACTCCTGGAGCAAAAGTAGAAGCAGACGTCGGCAACCATTCCATTTAGTTTCTACCCTCCTTATTATTGTCTCTTTTAAGCCACATAAAAATCATAAAAATAACTACAAGTATTAATGTTATTCCACCACTAAGCTTAACAACATTTAAAGCTTTAATAGCATACTTCTTTCCTACCGGGTCAAATCCATAACAATAGAGAAGAACCTTATCCTTTAATGTCGATTCACCAATCACTCCATCTGAAGCTTCAAGCAATGCAAGCTTAAAGTCTTTAGGATCAAAAAGGACTCCTGATAAGTATCTAGATATCTTCCCTTCTTTTGTCAGGAATATTATACCAGCAGGATGAGCAAATTCATCCCCATCTGGAACAAATTTAAAACCAACAGAATCTGTAATCAGTCTTATGTTTTTTGAATCTGCAGAATAAAAACTCCATTGTTCATTATCAGAATTAAGATTTTTATTATACCTAGCTTCTTTACCCTTAGACGAAAGGTGATTATCAACAGTATCAAAGCTTAAAGTTACCAAGTTATAGTCTCTACCAGGTCTAATCTTGTCATTAGAATTCACAACTTCTAGGGTTCCATCCAATAAAAAAGTACACATCTTAGGGCATGAGTAGTAAGATAAAACAAAAACTGTAGGCTTATCCTTGCTAATAAATTGTCCAAGTTTTTTTGTTACATTATTCTGATTTGTGACTTCAGCATCAAAGTAAATTTTATCCCCCAACTTCTCAACCCAACCAACATTATTTTTAATAATAGACTCGTCTGTAATCGAATGACTCGAAGGGATAAGTATCAAAAATAAAAAGATCACAAATAAACTTTTCATATCAACTGCAAGGGGGGGTATAAATAGTATAAATTTATCTTATTAGCTGTCAATCATCGCTATAACGTGTAGAATATTTTTGTTGGGTCTTTCAGATTGACAAAACAATTTTTATTAAATAGGATAAGGTTTTCCTAGGGCCCATAGCTCAGTTGGTTAGAGCTCCCGGCTCATAACCGGGCGGTCACTGGTTCGAATCCAGTTGGGCCCAGGAAAGAGATTGAAATGATAGATAAAATTAAACCGCTACTTGAAATTCAAAATATTGATATAAGAATCTCGACTATTGAAGACGAATTCAAAGAAATCCCTGAAGAAATTTCATCCATAACATATAAAATTAAATCTGAGGAAGCAAAAATTGAAAATTTAACTGAAAAAATTTCTTCTCTCGAGTCATTATCGAAAGATTTTCAAATAAACATCTCTGATATAGAAGAAAAAGTTAAACAGATTGAAGAAAAACTTTTTTCTATAAAATCTGCAAAAGAATTTGAAGCTCTTCAAAAAGAAACCGGTGATTTAAAGAGAAAAAAACTTGAGATAGAAGATAATCAGCTTAAGACTATGGAAGAGATTGAGTCATTCAATAAAGATTTTGAAACTACTAAATCAAATTTTGAACTGGAAGTATTGCCCACAAAAGATAAAATTAACGAACTAGAGGCAGCCTTAAATGAATCAAAAGATGAAATTGAAGATTTAAATAAACAAAGAACCGAGCTATCCAAAGAAGCGGACACTGAATTTTTAAAAATTTATAATAGATTAAGTACAAATAATAACCCCCCAATAATATCTGAAACCACTGGGGAAGTTTGTGGTCACTGCAACATGAAGATTCCACCACAAACTTATATTAAAGTTTTGCAAGGAAAGGAGATTGTGCTTGCTCCTTGCTGTAAAAAGATTCTCATACCAAAGATCGACTAGTTAATGGTGAATAATTTAAAAATTTTTATTGACGGAGCATGTCAACCAAATCCTGGTTCAGGCGGAATAGGAATATATGTTATTTCAAATGATACTGAAGAAAAGATTTCATTGCCACTGAAAGGGACAGTAACAAATAATATTGCTGAGTATGAAGCTTTAATTTTTGCACTAAATACGATCATAAAGAGAAAAGAGCTCTACGATCATATTGATATTTTTTCAGATTCTCAACTGGTATGCATGCAATTTAATAAGAAATGGAAGTGTAAAGATAAGAATCTTTCTGTGCTTTTAGACAAGGCATTGAAACTAAGAGATGAAATTAAATCAAAGGTATCTCTAGCCTATATACCACGTGAAGAGAACAAAGTAGCAGATGAGCTTGCAAAAGATGGGATTTCATAAATAATTAACTTAAGTGGGTTGAGTGATTGCTTGCATTTATTGCAAGAGGAAAGTCCGAACTCCTAAGGGAATTGATGCTGGATAACGCCCAGGTGTCGTGAGACAATGGAAAGTGCCACAGAAAATAACCGCCATTAATAAACACGTGATATTAATGGTAAGGGTGAAAAGGTGGTGTAAGAGACCACCGTAATTTTTGGTGACAAAAATTAGCAAGGTAAACCCCATCAGGAGAAAGACCATGTATAGAAGCTGGTATCCCTTCCAAATGCTTCGGGGTAGGTCGCTTGAGGTAGCGAGTAATTGCTATCCTAGATAAATGATCACATAAAACAGAATTCGGCTTACTAACCCACTTATTTTAACTTTATTTTATAAAAATTTCTTTTTCCTATTTTAATGTTTAAGTTTTTCTTAATAGGAGGCAGTGTATCTAGCGAAGTAAACTTTTCGGCATTTACCTCGACCGCTCTATCTTTGATTAGTCTCTTTAGCTCTGATTTTGAAAATGAATTTTCAGTAACTTCAAAAAGTACATCTAAAAATTTCTTCCCATTAGAGTCAACCAAAATTTCTACTAAATCATCGGGAAAGTCTTTTTTACTAAATTTATTCTCAAAATTAATTTTAGCTTTCTTTGACAACTCCAAACTATGATAATCTTGGACAATCTTCATACCTAGATTCTTTTTTCTTTCTAATGGACTTGAAATTTCTGAGAAAAAAGCGATATCTGATTTAAAAAGTAATTCAATGTATCTATCCATTAACTGATCTGAAACAGACATGACTTTGCCAAATATATCATCTGGCGAATCATTTAAACCGATATAATTATTTAGACTTTTAGACATTTTCTTTTTACCATCAAGTCCCTCTAATATTGGAAGAAAAACTGCTACTTGCTCTGGAACATTAAAAGCTTTTTGAATTTGCCTACCTAATAAAATATTAAAACGTTGGTCTGTTCCACCCAATTCAATGTCTGAAGAAAGGACAACCGAATCATAGGCTTGAAGCATAGGATATATAAACTCTGTCACTGTAATAGATTCACCAGCTTTATATCTTTTTTTAAAGTCGTCTCTTTCTAACAACCTTGCTACATTTTCTAAAGAGGATAAATTAATTAAATCTTTTAAGCTGAAATTGTTGAACCACTCTGAATTGTAAAAGATTTTTACATTTTCTTTTTTTAGAATTTTAAACATTTGGTCTTTGTATGTAGTAGCATTAATTTGAATCTCTTCTGAACTTAAAGGCTTTCGTGTTTTATCTCTTCCCGTTGGATCACCAATCATTGCAGTAAAATCACCAATTAAAAAATTAATCTCATGTCCAAGATCTTGGAAAACCTTTAACTTTTTTAACAATAGTGAATGGCCTAAATGTAAATCCGACGATGTTGGATCAAAACCAGCTTTAACTTTTAGAGGAACTTTTTTTTCATAAGAACTTAACAATTTATTCTTTAATTCCTCTTCTGGGATTATTTCACTTACATTCTCAAGAATTATCTCAAGTTGTTTTTGTGGTTCAAGAAACTCCATTTTAATATATTATCTTACTTGTTCAGTTTTTATCAAGCTTCCTTAAAACCATTTGTAATAGGGTATCTACGATCTCGTCCAAAAGCCTTAGAGGTAATCTTTACCCCTGGGGGTCCTTGTCTTCTTTTGAATTCATTCATATTAACTTTATTAACTACATCAACAACTAAACTACGTTTAATTTTTGTTATACTGCATATTTCGCCAACTTCTAATCCTTTTTCTATATATAGCTCTAAAATTTTATCCAAAACTTTATAAGGTGGCAATGAATCAGAGTCCTTTTGATTCATTCTTAATTCTGCAGATGCAGGTCTTGATATTATCTTCTTTGGAATAATATTTTTTGGATTGCATGAATTATAAAATTTGGCTAATTTGTAGACTAAAATTTTTGGAATATCTTTCAAAATTGCAATTCCCCCTGCAGCATCCCCATACAAAGTTGAATATCCCATACTTATCTCACTTTTATTTCCAGTGGCCAACAATAAACATCCAAGTTTATTTGAAGTAGCCATTAAAATATTTGCACGAATTCTGGCTTGTAAGTTTTCTTCAGTTTCATCAAAAGAGCTTTTACCATAAACACTATCACGCAATAACAACAGATTGTTTTCAAAAACCTCTTGAATCGGTGATGTTTTGAGAGTGAATCCTAAGTTATGAGATAATTCACTTGCTAAATCATGACTTAACTTAGAATTAAATTCAGTAGGCATAGCTATTCCTAAAACATTTCTTCGACCTAAAGCTTTTACTGCTATAGCCGCAACAAGAGCTGAATCAATTCCCCCTGATATACCTATAACAACTTTAGAAAAGTTATTTTTTAAAACATAATCCCTTAATCCGAGCGATAAAGCAGATAAAATGCTAGATAATTTATCTTTCTTGCTCTGTCGAAAAGTTATATTTTTATACTTTTTTTCAAATATCATATTCATTACCAGAAAATCTTCTTCAAACTTTTTAGCTTTCGAAATAATATTACCTTTTGAATCCAAAATCAGGCTACCACCATCAAAAACTAATTCATCTTGTCCTCCAATCAAATTAGAATAAACAACCTCCATATTATTTCTCTTCGAAATAGATGTAAGAAGTTTAATTCTATCAGCTTCTTTATCAGAGCTATAAGGAGAGGCTGATAAATTTATTAGAAGATCTGGTGATTTTAAATTACTTACAACCTTAAAATCAGACCATATATCTTCACAAATGGTTAAACATAAAGTTCTACCTTTAAATTTAAAAACTAAGGGGGTGTCACCTTTTGAAAAATACCTTTGCTCATCAAAAACACCATAATTTGGTAAGTTTATTTTCTTATATTCAAAAGCAAGCTTTCCATTGATAAATACCCCCGCTACGTTGTAAACTTTTGAACCAATTAATTTTGGGTATCCTATGATATAAGAAATTTTTTTATCAATATTTTCTATTTTTTTCACTGCCAACTTAACATTCTTTAAAAAATTCTTACTTAAAACAAGGTCTTCTGGTGGATAACCCACAAGAGAGAGCTCTGGAAAACAAAGCAAATCAATCTTTTTCCTTTTTCCAAGTTTTATAAATTTGATAATCTTTTTTAAATTATAATCAATTGCGCCTACATGGGAATTTATCTGCGCCACTCCAACTTTAATATTTCTATTCATATGATTAAATTATATAATGTATTAATGATTTTAAGAAATATACTATTTGCATTCTTAATACTTTTAATCAACTTTGACCTTTCGCATAGCCAAAGAAATCAAAATCATTACATATTAAAAGATACTGCCTCATACATCGATGAAAATTCTTATTTTTACGATAAAAATCAATATAAAGATATTTTTATAAAATCTATCAATGCTATTAATTCATATTCGGAAAACATATTAATCAAAATACTAAAAAGTGAAAATTCAAATCTGGAACTAGAAATACAAGGAAAAAATAAAACTCAAAAATTTGGCTTTTACAACAAAGACATTAATGATGTTGGGACAGAGTTGTCCCAATTGATAGACATTCTTCAGGATCAATATGAGCTTAAAAATGAAGATATGAAATTAGATTATCTCGTAGCAAATACAATGCTACAAGATGTTGATGAATACTCTTCTATAATTCACCCAGATTTATTTGATGAATTCTTAATTGAAAGCAAAGGAAGTTTTGGTGGGCTAGGAATAGTAATAGGAATAAGAGACGAAAGGTTAACTATTATTTCACCAATAGAAGGAACTCCCGCTGAAAAGGCTGGAGTTAAAGCAAATGATAAAATAAGTAGAATTGAAAATTTTGAGACTGAGGGATTTACACTCGAGCAAGCTATAAAACTTTTGAGAGGTGACAAAGGTACTCCAATAACAATTTATGTAGAACGAGAAAATGTGGCAGATTTAATAGAATTTAAAATAATCAGGGATATTATTAAGATTAAAAGTATTGAATCAAAGGCAATTAACAGTACAACTGGATATATAAAAATCAATTCATTCCAATCAAATACTTATCAACAATTCATTTCATCGCTAAATAAACTGAGAGAAAATGGTGCTAGCTCTCTCATACTTGATCTAAGGGGCAACCCTGGAGGATTATTTGATCAGGCACTAAGAATATCAAATATATTTCTTAAAGAAAAATTAATTGTTTCAACTAAAAGCAAATCAAAAGATATGAATATAAACTTTTTTACTAACCCGACAGAAACTCCTAAATTTGATGGCCCCTTAATAGTGCTAATTGATGGTGGTAGCGCAAGCGCTTCAGAAATAGTTACGGGTGCAATTAAAAACAATCAAAGAGGGATAATCATTGGTCAACAAACATTTGGCAAAGGAACTGTTCAAGAGATATATAAGCAAGATGATGGTTCAGGAATCAAATTAACTATTGCGGAATACTTAAGTCCTATTAATTACAAGGTCCATTTAAATGGTATTAGTCCGGATATAAAATTTATACCTATTAAGCTTAAAAATATTAAATTGTTAACGGATAAAGAAATTGAGGATGAATTATCTGATGGAGAAAATAAGTCCATATTTAACATAATCTATACTCCTAAAGACCTAGAAGAAAATGATTTAGATGAGTTAATATCTTTCTCATCGCATATTTTGGATTTTGAACTTCTAAGTAAAATTCAACTTCGAGGGAATACAAGTAATTTTTTAACAATTTTGGAAAATTATATTACTGATGAAGCAAAAAATATAAGCAAATCATTCACTAGTAAACTTAAAAACTTCACGGCTGATAAACGTGATACTAAAAATAAAATAGGTAAAATCAAATTCAAGATAAACAACAAAGATATTAAGTTTAAGCCTGGTATCGACAAAGAGATAAGTGGAATAATCAAAAATAACACGGGAACAAACCTTACAAATATTATAATTAAATCTGAATCTGCAAACAAAACCTTTAATAATAAATATTTCTATATAGGTGAAATCAAAAATAAAAAGGAAATCAAATTTAAGATTCCATTTGAAATCCCAAGCTGGATTAAGAGAAGTGAAGATATAATTAAACTAAGTCTAATGGAATTGGATATGAGTCGTTCGTTAAAACCGTCTTTATCGGCAATTGAAGAAGTCTCTTTGAAAACCAAAATTATAAAAAGAAATTTTATGTTCCCAAAATTTACTTATAATATTACTCCTGAATTATTAAATGATGAGTTAAATATTAATTTAAACATCGAGACAATTGATGTTCCTGTAGATTGTAAAAAATGCTACATGAAAATATTATCACAAGATAAAAAATTAATTATAAAAAATAAAAGTCATAAACTTTTTGAAAATAAAGAAGTAAAGTTAAATCATGTGTCTAAACTAAGTATTCCTCTCGTGGATATAAAGAATGGTGAGATCAAATTTACTATAAGATTCCAAGATGAGAATACACAGTCACTATTTGATAAAAATATTTCAATAAAAAAAGAAGAAATCAGTACATTTAAATCGAATAATAATTTTTATGGCACTCTTAAGGACACCACAACTTTTTCAGAGCCAAGCGAAAACGGAATTATTGTAGGTGAAATAAAAGGTGACAATGTCATTAAAAGTATTGGTGAAAGTGATAATTTTATCCTGATAGAATCAGACAATTTTATATCGTCTTGGGTTAAAAAATCTGACTTACAAGAAAAAAAAATTAACAGTACAAAAAAAAGTACGTATAGAATTAAAAAAATATATGAAGGACCTCCATCAATTTTAATTGATCCCGAAAAGAGAATTAAGAATAAAGTTAATATCAAAGCTGAGATTAGTGACAGCTCAGAGATAAAAAATATTAATTACTTTCTTAACGACAAAAAAATAAAACTTAATATGGAGAGTAGCAAAGTTATCAATGATGCATTTCAAATCGAGCTTGAGCCCGGAAGAAATAAACTATATATAATTGCGTCGGATAAAAAAGATATTAAAACTTATAAGGAAATTTATTTAACTAGAAATGAAAATTAGATATTTTTTAACAAAGATTATAAGTTCTCTTTTGGTTATTTTTATTGTTATATCTGCCACTTTCTTGCTCTTAAGAGTCCTACCAGGGGGACCCTTTGATTCAGAAAAAAGGTTGCCACCCAAAGTTAAAATCAACATTGAAAAGAAGTACAAGCTAGATCAGCCCCTTTTAAAACAATATTTACACTATATGAAATCAACGTCAAAATTAGATTTAGGTCCATCTTATTTTTATCCGGGTAAATCTGTTAATGAAATCATAAAAAAAAGTTTACCTTACTCACTTAAGGTTGGAATTCTTTCACTAATATTCACAATTATATCTTCAATTTTTTTGGCAAAATATATTTATAATAATAAAAATCATTTCTTAGCGAAATTTTTAACAAACTCTCTTTATTTAGCAGTAGGAACCCCAACTTTTTTAATAGGTGCATTACTAATTATGTTTTTTTCAGTGAACTTAAGAATATTGCCCGCAGCCTTACTAGAGACACCTCTTAGTTATGTGTTACCGGTTTTAACTTTATCAATTCCTTCAATTTCTTTTTTATCCAAACTAATGATTGAATCAATGAATGACGTTGAAAATACAATGTACTATAGAAATGCGAAACTAAATAATATCAAATCAGAGGTTGTTTTAAAATACTATATTATACGAAATTCTTTGGTACCCTTCGTAACAGCAATTGGACCGATATCTGCTTTCATGATAACAGGATCGTTTGTAGTTGAGAGTATATTTTCAATTCCTGGGATGGGAAAAATGTTTATTCTATCAATTATAAATAGGGATTACCCAATTGTTTGTGGTCTTACGATTGTTTACACGATAGTTCTTATATCTATAAATATGTTAATTGACTTTACATATCCATTAATAGATAAAAGAATTAAATACGAATGAATATTAAATTAGAAGTACAATATATTGGAACTAATTATTATGGATGGCAAAAACAGGCTAATCGTCAAACCGTACAAGATGAAATTCAAAAAAAACTTGAGAAAATATATAAAGAAAAAATTATACTATTAGGATCCGGGAGAACAGATAGTGGGGTTCACGCTATAAAGCAAATAGCAAATTTCCATACCAAGAAAAATGTAATAAATTTAATAGCCCTCAGAAATAAGCTAAATCAAGGATTGAATTCGGATATCAGAATAAATAAATGCATTGAGGTAAATGATGATTTTCATTCTCAACACAGCTGCAAAAAAAAGACTTACTTATATAAAATAAAAATAAACGAACCATGTAATGTTTTTGAAACAAATCAATTTCTTTATATTAATAAAGATCTAAAACTAAATAAATTAAAAGAATTTTCCAGTTTTTTTATTGGGGAACATAATTTTATTTTTTTCTGTAAAACTGGATATTCAGGAAATGATACAAGAAGAACAATATATTCATTCAAAATTACAAAAAGAAAGAGTACGATTGAAATAAAAATAACAGGTAATGGTTTCTTAAGAGGGATGGTAAGGCTCATTATAGGGGCATTAATTAATTATGAAAAAAATAAAATAACAAAAAATGATGTTGTGAATGCTCTTAAGGGGAAGAAAAAGCTAAAAATAAATCTATCCGTTCCAGCGTGTGGTCTATATCTTTATGATGTAAAATATTAATATGATTAAAATTATCTATAAGCCAAAAGAAAAAAAAGTTATTAAAAAGTTTGATTCTTTCGTAACATGTAAGAAATTTTTTACTAAAAAAAATAAAGCCAATATTATACAACCTGTAAGGCCATCCAAAATTATTGCTATTGGTCTGAATTATTATGACCACGCTTTAGAAATGAAAAAACCTCCTCCCAAAGAACCCCTTATTTTCTTAAAAGCTCCATCATCAATTATAGGGCCCTATGAAAATATAATTTATCCGGATTATATGAGCTCAAAAGTTGACTACGAAGGTGAGCTAGGGATTGTAATTAAAAAAGAAGCAAAATGGGTGTCAATTAAAAATGCTTACAAATATATACTAGGTGCTGTATGCATCAATGATGTAACCGCCAGAGATCTACAAGCTAAAGATATCCAATTTTCTAGAGGTAAGAGTTTTGACACCTTTTGCCCGGTTGGTCCCATAATATCTGATGAAATAAATTATCAAGATGTTACAATCAAAACTATTGTAAATAATGAATTAAAACAAGAGTCTAGTACCAGCCATATGATACATAAGATAGATTTTTTAATAAGTTATATAAGTAAAATAATGACTTTGAATAAAGGGGATTTGATTCTAACTGGAACGCCAGGCGGTGTTGGTTCACTAAAAGAAAAAGATAAAGTAAAAATTGCAATCGAAGGGCTTGGTGAAACAAATAACAAGGTTATTCTAGGTACCAAAAATAAAGTGTAAGGGGTTAAAATGAAAAAAATATTAATTCTTCCAGGAGATGGGATAGGTCAAGAAGTTACTAATGAATGCTTAAAAGTAATAAATTTCTTCAAAAAAAATCATAAGATTGAACATTCGGAAGACTTATTTGGTGGAGCATCAATAGATGCCAACGGAGAACCACTAACTAGAGATGTCTTAGATAAAGCACTTGAAGCTGATGCTGTACTTTTAGGAGCTGTAGGAGGCCCAAAATGGGAAAATCTTGAGCACAACCTTAAACCAGAAAAAGGACTATTAACTTTAAGAAAAGAATTAGAAGCTTACGCGAATCTTAGGCCTGGCAAAGTATTTCCAGCTTTAATTGATGCCTCAACCCTAAAGAAGAATATAGTGGAAGGAACTGATATTTTTGTTGTCCGAGAACTAACTGGAGGTATATATTTTGGAGAACCTAGATATATAAAAAAAATCGGCGAAAAAAGAGTTGGCTCTAATAATCTAATATATAACGAAGATGAAATTGCACGAGTTGCTAGGAAAGCATTTGATATAGCTCGCCTTAGGAATAATAAAGTCACCTCGCTTGATAAAGCTAATGTTTTAGAAGTTATGCAATTATGGAGAGATGTTGTTTCAGAGATCCACCAAAATGAATATAAAGATGTTGAACTAGAACATTTGTATATCGATAACGCAGCTATGCAAGTGATTAAAAGACCATCGACTTTTGATGTAATACTTGCAGGAAATCTGTTTGGAGACATTATAAGCGATGAGATTGCGGAACTTACAGGCTCACTAGGAATGCTTCCTTCAGCAAGCATTGGTGATAAGCATGGTATATATGAACCAGTACATGGCAGTGCTCCCGATATTGCCGGCCAAAACATAGCTAATCCAATAGCCGCAATTCTGTCACTAGGCATGCTATTTAAATATTCATTGGATTTACCGGAAGTTCATGACTTGATTGAAAAGTCAGTTTCTCTTACTTTAGATTCGGGGTTTAGAACTAAAGATATTGGTACAGAAAATACCCTCACTTGTTCAGAAATGGGCGATGAAATTTTAAAAAATATAGATAAACTGAGTTAATGCCCAAAGTATCAAAATATATAGACAAGTTCTCGTTAAATTTAGAGGACAATATGCCTTTTGATTTATGTGACTCTAATGACTTTATAATTTCTAAGGTTATCAATGAAATATCCACTTCGACAAAGAAGAATATATTTTTTGTAACTAAAAATTTAAAAAGATGTAGTCTTATAATTGAATATATTGAAGAGATATGGAATAAAAAAGCTTTTTACCTAGACAGTGTTATCTTAAATTCTGAAAATAATAAGGTAGATAAGCGGCATAAGCTGCTTAACACATTGCACTTCCTTGAGAAGGAAAACGGCAAAATAAAATTCATAGAAAATCATAATCTATTTTCGGCTTTCCAAGACGAACCAAATAAAGATAAGCTTTCGATAGATATAAACAAGACAAAACTTGATAGAGATGGGCTTATTAAGCACCTTGAGAATCTAAAATACAAAAAGAATGACTTTACGGAGAAGCTTGGAGATTATTCTGTAAGGGGATCTATTGTAGACGTATTCACTCCTTCTTTTATTTCACCAATAAGAATTGAATTCCTTAAAGATCAAATAAATACAATCAATACTTTCAACATAGAAAATGAAAGAAGACAAAGAGAGAATCTTAGTAAGTTGGAAATTGTATCATTAAATACTACAAAGAAAAATACAAGTAGCCTTTTATTGTTAGATCATATTAAAGATTCAATAATATTTACTGATGCAAATATTTCACCTGATATAAAAGAAGAAAAAATAAAAAGATTTAATTTAGAAAATAAAATAATTCAAATAGATCCAATTAAAATAAATAGCTCTACAGAGCGGTATGAATGCAAAGTAGAACCTATTAAGGAAAATATAAATGATTCAATTTCAGACTTATTAAAATTTATCAATAAAAAAGAAAATCACTATCAAATAACAATTGTTTCAAATAAAAATAATATAGAAAATTTACAAAAAGATTTACCAAAAAAAGTAAAAACTTTATTGTTAAATGGTTTTTTAAGAAAATCATTTATTTTAAAAGATTCCAAAGAGATATATTTATCATTTAACCCATCTAAAGAAAGAAATATAGAAAATATAGCTACCAAAAAATACGCTCAAGCATCCTTTAAATTATCCGGTTTCAATGACCTTAAAAAAGGTGATTTAGTTGTACATAAAGACTATGGTTTGTGCAGATTTAATGGAATAAAAAATAAAGCTATAGATAAATTGCAAGTTGATTTTATAGAGTGTGAATTTACCCATAATGACCTACTCCTTATACCCATCGATAGAATTACATTAATCCAAAAGTATATAGGGCTCTCAGAGAACAAAACTCTTGATACGCTCAGAACAAAGGCATGGGACGGTAAAGTAAAAAAGGCAAGAAAGATGGCTGAGACTACTGCTCGCGAAATATTAAGTCTTTATGCTCAAAGAAAATCAGTTATGGGTTATAGCTTTAAAATTAACAATAATGAGATCTCGAATTTTGAAGATACATTTGAATTTGAAGAAACTATTGACCAAAAAAATGCAATTATAGACACATACAAAGACATGCAGAACACTATGCCAATGGACAGGCTAATTTGTGGAGATGTGGGTTTTGGGAAAACAGAAATAGCGCTTAGAGCCTCATATCTATCATCAATGAATATGAAACAAACTGCTATAATTGCACCGACAACTTTACTAGCACATCAACACCTCAAAACATTCAAAGAAAGATTTGAAAAATTTCCAGTAAGAATTGAAGGAGTAACAAGATTTACCAAAAAAAGCGAACTCACTAACATCATTAAAGATTCATCTAATGGAAAGATTGATATATTGATTGGCACTCATAAAATTTTTTCAAAAGATATAGTACTAAGAAATCTTGGTTTAATAATAATAGATGAAGAACATAAGTTCGGTGTTTCAGATAAAGAAAAGATAAAACAACTTAAGAAAGGTATTGATTCCCTGAGCATATCGGCCACACCAATACCGAGAACACTTCAACTATCTTTAAGTGGACTTAGAGAAATTAGCTTGTTGGCAACACCTCCAAAAGAAAGACTCAGCATTGAAACATATATTGATGAATTTGACGTAGGTTTAATTAAAGAAGCTATAGAATATGAGTTAAGAAGAAATGGTAAGGTTTTCTTTGTTCACAATGAAATAAAAACGATTGAAAAAATATATCTTAAAATAAAAAAGCTATTGCCTAAAATCACAATCGAATTCATTCATGGAGGAATGAAGGGTGATTTAATTGAAAAAAGACTAAGGGATTTTGTTGACGGAAATATTCACGTCTTAATTACTACGACTATAGTAGAAGCTGGACTAGATATACAAGATGCAAATACAATGATAATTAATAATGCACATAAATTCGGTCTTTCAGACCTATATCAATTAAGAGGAAGAATCGGTCGAGGGAATAAAAAAGGAAAAGCCTATCTACTAATACCAAACAAAGAAATTTCAGATAATGCTAAAAAAAGATTAAATGCAATTCAAAAACTTAGAAAACTAGGGTCTGGCTTTAATATAGCAATGGAAGATTTAGAAATACGTGGCGCAGGAAACCTGTTTGGGACCAAGCAATCAGGAAATATTTATGATGTTGGAATAGACTTTTACTTGGAATTGCTAGAAAAAGAAATCAACAAAGTAAAGAATAATTCGTTCGATGAAAATATAGATGTTGAAATTGTATACAATCAAAATATAAACATACCTCAAAGCTATATTGAATCGCCAGAAAGAAGGCTTTTTTATTATAAAAAGATTTCTTTAATTTCTGATAAAAAAGATTCTATTGATATAATAGAGGAACTTTTAGATAAATTTGGTCCTATCCCGAAACCGCTACAAAACCTCATAAATATAAGTTTAATAAGAATTCAGTGTCAAAAAAAGGGTATCAATAAAGTGATAATTAAAGAAAAATTCATTGTTATATTTATAAAAGAAATTGAGAATATAAAAAATCTTAAGCTACAAATTAATAATTTAAATACAGAGCCCAAAGAAATAACTAAATTTCTTGAGGAAACATCTGACATTAAAAAATTATTAAAAAGTAATTGTGAAATTATAGATGGAAAGTTTATACTAGATATTAAACAAAATTATGTTTTATAAAAAAATTTTTATAGTTTTCTTTATTGTTTTCTCTTTTAATGCGAATGCCAATATTATAGATGGTATAGCGGCAGTAGTTAATAATGAAATTATTTTTCTAAGTGAGCTTAAATCGCACATAGAAAAAAGCGGAATCAAATCAAACGCTAAATCCATTCAAAGAAAGTATTTAAAAGAGCTTACAGATCTCAAACTTCTTGAACTTCAAGGAAAAAGAATGGGGATAACACTGACTCAAGATCAATTGGACAAAATAGAAGAAAATTTTATTAAAAAAAATACAAAAGAAAAGATTGACAGTGAGCTTGCAAGAACAGGTACAAATCTTTACAGGATTAGATTCGGGTGGAAAAATCAATATCTTCAAGAAAGCATAGCAGCGATTATTTTAAGAAGTAAGATTGTTATATCAAATAATGAAATCGAAGAATTTTATTTAAAGAACTATGGTCCGATGAAAGAAGAAAATCTAGCCGACCTCTTTTTAATAGTTTTGAAGAGTAACAAACAATCAACCAATAAAATAAAAGAATTTCAAGAAAATTTAAAAGATACAAAAGAATTTAATACATCAATCGCTGAGTTTATAAATAACGGTAGCTTTCTATCTGAATCAAAAGACCTTGGGTATATTAGCATTAATGAAATCAATAAAAAAATATCCGACTCCGTTATTCAGTCTGATACTGGTCGATTGGTTGGCCCTTTTGTTGAAGAAGATAAAACTAAATACTTCTATATTAAAGACAAAGCAACTGGTGATTCTCAGTTTTATAACATTAAAAAAGAAATCAGAAAGAAGATAATTGATCAAAAAGAATTCAAAGTATTAGACGACTGGTTTAATGATTTAAGAGAAAACGCTTATATTTCTATAAGAATTTAAATTAACCGGTTGAATATTCTTCAATTGGAACACAACTGCATACAAAATTCCTATCACCAAAAGCATTATTTACTCTTCCTACCGGTGCAATATATCTCGAAATATTCTCTTCATTATGTTGTGGAGGAAAAGCAACCTCATTTGGATAATCAAAATTTCCATTTTGAACATCAAAAAATGTGTGAGGTGCGCCCTTCAACGGAGAAAGCCTCTTATCATCAATATTAGAGTATTTTAGTATTTCTTTATGAATTGCAATTAAGGCATTACAAAACCTATCAATCTCAACTTTAGATTCACTTTCAGTAGGCTCGATCATTAAAGTACCTGGAACTGGAAAGGACATTGTTGGAGCATGAAATCCATAATCAATTAATCTCTTAGCTATGTCCTCTTCTGTTACTCCATGGTTTTTTCTCAACTCTCTTAAATCAATAATACATTCATGTGCTACTCGATTATTTCTACCAGTATAAAGAATTGGATAGAAATCCTTAAGTTTACTAGCTATGTAATTTGCATTTAAAATTGCAACCTGGGTTGCTTTCTTTATACCCTCAGAGCCCATCATCAATATATACATTAAAGATATAGGTAATATTGACGCGCTTCCCCAGGGAGCCGAGGCAATAGAACCAAAGCCGCTTTTTGGACCNGCATGCTTAACTACACTATGATTNGGCAAAAAATTAGATAAATGATTTTTTACAGCTATTGGGCCAACACCAGGTCCGCCACCACCATGAGGAATACAAAAGGTTTTGTGCAAATTAATATGGCATAAATCAGGTCCAAAATGACCAGGCTTTGAAATCCCAACTATGGCATTTAAATTGGCCCCATCCATGTAAACTTGACCACCAGCATCATGAACCATTCTACAAATTTTTCCGATACTTTCTTCAAAAACACCATGCGTAGATGGATATGTGACCATTAATGCGGCGATTTTATCTGGAAACTCATGAATCTTGTATGACAAATCTTTAGTATCAACATTTCCATGCTCATCGCATTTTACAATAACTACCTCAAACCCTGCCAAAATAGCACTAGCAGGATTTGTTCCATGTGCTGAGCTAGGAATTAAACAAATGTTTCTTGATCCGTTATTTGTGGCATCCTGAAAAGCTTTAATTGTCATTAAACCAGCCAATTCACCTTGTGCTCCTGCATTTGGTTGAAGAGAAACCGCATCAAAACCCGTGATGTTGCATAAAGCATTTTCAAGTTTTTTAACAATGTACTCGTAACCCTTTGTCTGGGATCTTGGAACAAAAGGATGAATCCCATTAGTTTTGGACCATCCGATTGGTATCATTTCTGAAGTAGAATTAAGTTTCATAGTACATGATCCAAGAGGTATCATCGCTTTATTTAAAGCAATATCCTTATCTTCTAGCTTCTTTAAATATCTTAGCAAATCTGTTTCAGATTTATGAATATTGAAAACAGGATGAGTTAAGAANGAGTCTGTTCTTAATTGATCTTTTTTAATANCTTGAATATCTGAGGATAAGGTTTCATCAATGGCTTCTAAATCAAATTTTTTAGTATTTCCAAAACAACTTAGAATCTCTGTTAAATCATGAAGATTTGTTTTTTCATCTAAAGAAATTGTTAATTCCTCAGTAGTGACATAACGAAAATTAATTTTGTTTTTTAAAGCTTTTTTTCTTATATTAGCAATTTTTTCTTTGCTAGATTTAACATTAATGGTGTCAAAAAAACTTAATCCAACTGTTGTGTAATTCATTTCTTGTAAAGACTTATTTAAAATTCTAGCCAATCTGTGAACTCTTAATGCAATTTTTTTAAGCCCTTCCGGTCCATGATAAATGGCATAAGCCGAAGCAACAATCGCCAACAAAGATTGTGCAGTACATATGTTACTTGTAGCTTTTTCTCTTCTAATATGTTGCTCCCTGGTTTGTAAAGCCATTCTATATGCAAGATTATCATTCTTATCGATAGATCTTCCGATAATACGGCCAGGCAACAATCTCTTAAATTCCTCTTTGCAGGAAATAAACGCGGCATGTGGACCCCCAAATCCCATCGGAACCCCAAACCTTTGAGAGCTACCAACCGCAATGTCAGCCCCTAGTTCACCTGGCGATTTTAAAAGAGTTAGGGATAAAATATCGCATGCTAAAATTGAAATCGCATCTTGAGATTTAGCTTGAGAGATTGATAATTTATAATCATTAATTATCCCAAAAGTATTTGGATATTGACCGATAAAACCAAAGAACAAACCCCCATTGTCCCTTATTAAATTCTCAATTGGACCGACAACTATCTTAATACCTAATGGTTTTGCTCTTGTTGTTAACAAATCAATTGTCTGTGGATGGCAATCTTCAGAAACTAAAAAAATATACTTATTATCTTTTGATTTTCTAAAAGCTAAAATCATAGCCTCAACTGCTGCTGTCCCTTCATCTAAGAGAGAAGCGTTGGCAACCTGAAGACCTGTTAAGTCCATTATCATTTGTTGATAATTAATTAACATTTCCAGTCTTCCTTGAGAGACTTCGGGTTGATATGGAGTATATGCGGTATACCAACCAGGATTTTCTAATATATTTCTTAGAATTACAGAAGGTGTTATTGTATCACTGTAACCCATGCCTATATAAGATTTGAATAAATCATTATCGTCAATTTTAGAATAGAGAAACTCTAAGGCTTTTTGTTCATCTATTGGTGAATCAAGATCAACTGGAACATCTAATAAGATCTGGTTTGGAACAGTCGCNTGGATCAAATCCTCTAAATCATTATAGCCGAGACAATCTAGCATATCTTTAATTTCAGATGCAGATGGTCCGATGTGACGATTTACAAACAAGTCTGGCTTGCCAACCTCAGAATATGAAGAATTAATATTAAACTTACTCACCGTTTATTAAATTTTTATACTCCTCTGAACTAAGTAGCTTATCTAAATCAGAACTANTTGAAGGTGNAATNTTTATCATCCANCCTTNNTCATAAGGNCTNGAATTNATTAANTCNGGTTCATTTTCAATTNACGAATTAACTTCCAATACAGTTCCAGCAATAGGTGAATAAAGATCTGANACNGATTTGGTAGACTCAACAGCNCCNAAAATNGANGACTTTTCTAAAGTATCGCCNACCTGNGGAAGCTCAACAAAAACTATTTCACCTAAAGAGTCTTGNGCATGGTCAGTTATNCCNACTGAAACATNTTCCCCTTCAACTTTNACCCATTCATGTTCACTACTATATTTTAAATCATCNTTAATTTCNGACATANNAAGCTCCCTTTTTAAACGAAAGGATATTTAACCCTTAATGCTTTTTTCTTATCTNTTCTTATTTTAACTTCAATNNTNTCCAATTCNGAAAAATCTTTTTTTATAACAGCNAAACCTATTCCTTNATTTAAAGAAGGAGAGAATGTCCCGCTTGTAACATATCCAATCTCGTTGTCCTCAGAAAAAATCTTATACCCTGCTCTTGGAATCCCTTTATCACACATTTTAAACCCAATTAAAGTTAAGTCAGGATTTTGTGAAATTAATTCCAAGGACTTCTTGCCAATAAAATCCTTTTTAGAAAAATCTATAAATTTTCCTAAGTTCGCCTCTATAGGATTCAGTTGCTCACTCAATTCATTGCCATGGAGAGGAAAACCTTTCTCCAATCTAAGTGTATCACGCGAACCTAAACCACAAGGCTGAATATTTTTTAATTGGTTTAAAATCACTGAATATAAATCGCTCAAAACTTCATTAGGAATAAAAAGTTCGAACCCGTCCTCTCCTGTATACCCTGTTCTAGCAATAAGAAAATTATCTCCATTTGGACAAGTATTCTTTAAACTTGATTTATATTTTTCATCCAACTCTAAGACTCTAGATATGGAGTATTTTTTTATCTCGTTAATATTAGAAGTAGGAAATAGCTTAGCCGTGCAACTTACTGCCTCAGGCCCCTGGATTGCAAGTTGTCCATAAAAGTTTGTTAGATTCTTAATTACTATTTCATAGTTATTTGATTTCAAATTTAGCCAGGAAAAAACTTTATCAATATTTCCTGCATTTACACAGATAAAGAATCTTTCTGAGGCCAATTTGTAAACAATAACATCATCAATCACTCCTCCATGTTCATTACAAAAGAAGCCATACCGAGCTTGACCATCTCTTAAATCAGAAACAGTGTTTGTAAAAGTAAAGTCAAGAAAATCTGCACTCCCTTTTCCTTCAATCTCTAGCTCTCCCATATGGCTAACATCAAAGATCCCAACACTTTTTCTTACATGTAAATGCTCCTCTTTTAGATCCTTGAACCACACTGGCATATTCCATCCATTAAAATCAACAAATTTAGCATTCATGTCTTTGTGTATGGAGAAAAGGGGAGTCTCTTTCATTATAATATTTTACCTAATATTATTAATACTTTTATTAATTTAGAATAAAAACCTAGGTTGATATTACATATGAAAAAATAAAGAATTGGGTTATTTTTTAAACAAAACCGTACAAAATTTGTTAAGCAACTTCAGATATTAGTTTTTTAAATTGCTCGGGATTATTCATGGCTATTTCAGATAGAACTTTTCGATCTAATTCGATATTTTTAGCCTTTAAAGAGTGAATAAATTTACTATAAGTTAAGCCTTCTTGTCTTAAAGCTGCATTAATTCTTATAATCCATAAAGCCCTGTTGGTTCTTTTTTTAACTCTACGGTCGCGGTAAGAAAAAGCCATTCCTCTAAGAAGAGTTTCTTTAGCTCTTCGAAAAACATTTTTTCTTTGACCCCAAAAACCTTTTGTTTGTTTTAAAAGTCTCTTCTTTCTTCTTTTACTGGCTACGCTTGTTTTAACTCTCATTTATAACCTCTATATCCACTAAGCAAAAACTACTTTTCTCAAATCCTTAGCTTTTTTACCATCAACTGTTCCGGCTTCTTTCAGCCTTCTAATTCTAGACTGAGCCTTATGGACATTACAATGATGCTTATTCCCCTTAATTCTTTTCAGCTTTCCATTAGGTTTCAACTTAAACCTTTTAGCAGCGCTTCTATTGGACTTCATTTTTTGTGTTGCCATTTTGCTTTTTAACCACCTTTAACTTCTTTGGTAAAACCATTAAAGTTAAATTTTTTCCTTCAAATTTTGGTTCATTATCTAACTCGCCTGACTCTGAGACTGTTTCGATAATTTTTGCTACCAATTCCTCTCCTATACTTTTATGGACAATCTCTCTTCCTTTAAACCAAAGCCTTATTTTAACCTTATGTCCATCAGCCAAAAAATCTTTCAGCCTGTTTATTTTAACATTAAAATCATTTTCTCCAATATTAGGCCTAAATTTTATTTCTTTTAAAACTTGCGCCTTAGGTTTCTTTTGACTTCCTTGCTGTTTTTTTTGATCATATAAAAATTTTCCATAATCCATAATTTTGCATACTGGAGGTGAAGCATCTGGAGATATTTCAACTAAATCGGTTGAACTGACTTTAGCAGTTGCAAGAGCCTCATCAATAGAAACTATTCCCACCTGAGCGCCATCTAATCCTATCAGCCTAACTTGTTTTGCCCTAATAGAATTATTTATCCTTTGCAAAGGTTTTCTTGAAAAACTTTTTTTTCTTTTTATAGAAGATCCCCCATTTTTTCTTTTTTTATAACATCTTCAAATTTAGAAATTTCTAATTCTCCCAACTGTTCACCGCCATATTTTCTTACACTTACAGTTTTATTTTCCATTTCATTTTTTCCAATTGTTAAAACATAAGGTACTTTGCTTATTGCTGCTTCTCTTATCTTTAAACCTAACTTCTCATTTCTCTTATCAATTTCAACCCTAATTTTTAATTTACTAAAAATATCAACCAAGAAATTTGAATAATCAAATTGCTCTTCTGATACAGTTAGAATTTTAACCTGAACAGGTGCCAACCAGAAAGGAAAAGCACCACCATAATGTTCGATTAATATTCCAAAAAATCGCTCAAATGATCCAAAGATTGCCCTATGTATCATTACTGGCTGAAGTCTATCATTATTACGTGAAATATAATTAAGGTCAAATCTTTTTGGTAAATTGAAATCTACTTGTACAGTTGAGCACTGCCATGACCTTCCTAATACATCCTTTATTTTAAGGTCTATTTTAGGGCCATAGAAAGCTCCTCCACCCTCATCAACTAAAAAATTAAGAGATTTATTTTTTAAGGAATTCTTTAAAGCATTTGTTGCTTCATCCCATTCAGCATCTGAACCGACGTACTTTGAAGGTTTCGTAGATACAAATATTTCATAATCTTCAAATCCGAAAGCATTTAAAAATTTTGTAGTCAAATTTATTACTTTTTCCACCTCTTCCTCAATTTGAGCTAATGTACAGAAAATATGAGCATCGTCTTGAGTGAAACCTCTTGCTCTAAAGAGCCCATGCAATACCCCAGACCTTTCATATCTGTATACCGTTCCTATTTCGGCAAACTTTACTGGAAGATCTTTATAGCTTCTTAATTCACTCTTATAAATCATTATATGAAAGGGGCAGTTCATTGGCTTGGTTTGATATTTGCTTGAATCTATATCCATCTGAGAAAACATATTTTCGCTATAGAATTCTGAATGACCTGAAGTTTCCCATAAATCTGCTTTTGCAATATGGGGAGTAAAAATTAAACTGTATCCCGCATCAATATGCTGATCTCTCCAATAATCCTCAATTATTCTTCTTATTGTTGACCCATTTGGATGCCATAGAACAAGTCCTGGCCCTACTTCATCTGTTATTGAAAAGAGATTTAATTCTTTCCCTAATTTCCTATGGTCTCTTTTCTTAGCTTCTTCAAGTAAAGATAAATATTTTTTTAGTTCTTTATTAGAAAAGAAAGCCGTACCATAAATTCGTTGAAGAGATTCCCTGTTCTCGTCTCCTCTCCAATATGAACCTGCGACACTTAATAATTTAAAGGATTTAATATATGAAGTGTTAGGCACATGGGGGCCTCTGCATAAATCAAACCATTGATCTTGATAATATAAAGAAATCTCCTCTTTCTCTGGAAACTCATTAATTAATTCTTCTTTAAAAAATTCTCCCATCGAACTAAATTGTTTAAGTGCTGAACCTTTTGAAATAACTTTTCTAGAAATTGGCAACTTTTTATTAATTATTTCTTCCATTTTTTTTTCAAAAATTAATAAATCATCTTCAGTAAAATTTTTTGTGGAATAAAAATCATAGTAAAATCCATCTTCAATAACGGGGCCAATTGTAACTTTAGTTTCTGGATATACACTTTGTACTGCCTCAGCCAAAACATGAGCTGCAGTATGCCTAATAAGCCCTAATCCTTGTTCAGTATCCTTATGCACTGGAGATACTTTTTCATCTTCTTTAGGAATATAAAATAGATCTTTTAGTTCTCCATCAACAATTGCACCGATAACAGAATTATCGTATTTCAAAGTACAGAAGACTTCGCCAATAGACTTTCCTAATTCAATATCAAGTTTTTCTTCATTAACAAATATGTTCATATCAATATTTATGAGCACGAGTGGATTTGAACCACCGACCTCTTGCATGTCAAGCAAGCGCTCTCCCCCTGAGCTACGCGCTCATAGTCCTAAAATATTGTATAGAGGAGAAAATATAAATCAAATTTTGTTCTTTGCTCTCATTAATTTATAATTACTAAATGGATATAGAAAACAAAAATATTATACTCGAGACTAACTTAAAGAATCAGAATCTAATTAATAGAGGAAAGGTTAGAGATTTATATGATATGGGTGATACCTTGCTAATTATCTCTAGTGATAGAATATCAGCATATGATTCAGTTCTACCGACTGGAATTCTTGGAAAAGGTGAAGTATTAACCAAATTATCAAAATTTTGGTTTTCGCTTACTGAAGACATAGTGCCCAACCATTTTATTTCCGACAAGATAACGGAACAATACTCATCTTTATCAGAACATGTGGATGTAATTAAAGGTCGTTCCATGATTGTAAAAAAAGCAAAGCCTCTTCCTGTTGAATGTATTGTTAGAGGATATATAACTGGCTCCGGCTGGTCAGAATATAAAAAGCAGGGAACTATTTGTGGAATTCAACTAAAAGATGGGCTAGAAGAGTCTGAAAAACTCGATACTCCTATTTTTACACCATCTACTAAAGCTGAACAAGGCGAACATGATGAAAATATAGACTTTGAAACTTGTGTAGGAATTATTGGGGAAGAGTTGGCAAATAAAGTAAAAGACTTTTCAATTCAACTTTATTCCAAAGCTCATGATTATGCTAAAGATAAAGGAATAATCATCGCAGACACAAAGTTTGAATTTGGACTAGTAGATGATGAGCTAATCTTAATTGATGAGGTTTTAACGCCCGATTCATCTCGTTTCTGGCCACTTGCACTTTACGGAAAAGGCCGAGGGCAACAAAGCTATGATAAACAATTTGTTAGGGATTATTTGACATCAGTTGGATGGGACAAAAAACCTCCTGCTCCTGAACTTCCTGATGATATAGCCAAGCTAACTTCAGAAAAATATCTTGAAGCAATTGATTTATTGACAGGTTAATGGAATTTAACATATATCAAAACTTTGATTTGATTCTGCTTACTGTTGCGTCTATCGCAATGCTTTATTATGGTGCAGACCTACTTTTAAGTGGTTCTTTAGATTTTGCCGCAAAACTCAAAATCTCTGAAATGCTCATTAGCGTAACTTTAATCGCATGGATTACATCATTACCCGAGTTCCTAGTTCTATTTGAAGCCATTAATCACCCTGAAGGCTCAACTGTTGCATACAGTACTATTCTTGGAAGCAATTTCGCAAATTTAGGCTTAGTTCTTGGTCTTTCAATTTTGATAAAATTTAAAGATAAATTCGACTTTAATTTTAGTATTTTTAAAAACATAGTTTTTATTTCTCTTTTATCAACACTAATATTTTTACTTTATGGATTAAATATTTTGCAAGATATAGTTCTTAAGAAAATTCTTTCAATCGGAATGGTTCTTGGAATAATTTTGTATATACTAATTTCAAATAAAAAAACCGATAATTTTCTAAAAAAAGAGCGATCAACAAAAACTAAGATTACCCTTAAAATCATTGCTGGTGGCCTCCTTCTTGGTGTGGGCTCTAACCTTCTAGCTAACCTTGGTTTAAAATTACAAAACTTGGGCTTTTCTCCAAGCTTTGTAGGTTCAATATACTTTGCTCTTGCTTCATCTTCCCCAGAAATATTTACGTCCTTATTCGCTATATTTAAATATAAAAAGCATGATCTTGTTATTGGTAATGTGCTAGGTAGCAACCTGGCAAACATATTTATTTTTGGTATTTTAGGCTTAATATTTAGTATAGGTAATATTAATCTAAACCCTTTAATACCAGGGCTTTTAGTAGTTTTAGAAATCGGAATCTTTCTAATATTTTACGCATACTATATTTCTAACAATAAGAAAGATACTATCAGTATCAACTCGTTAATTGGACTATTATTATTTTCTGTTTACTATGTATTTTATAGGTTCATATGAGTGTTATATTAAATCCAGTATCTGATGAAAAACTTGTTTTTGACAACGTTGAATCGCTTAAACTTTTAGTTGGACCTAAGCAATCAAACATATTTGAACTAGAAAAACTCTTAAATATAAAAATCCATTCAAAGGGAAATGAGCTTAATCTTTCAGGGCCTAAAGATGAAACAGATTTAGGTAAAAATATCTTGCAGGCTTTTTACGGAATGATATCCAAAGGATACTCTCCTGCAGAAAATGATTTTAAATCAGGTTTGAAGATCATTTTAGATAAAAACCATACTATAGAAGAAATTTTCTTAGATACTATTTGTGTAACTACAGACCGAAAAACAATAGCACCTAAAAGTATTAATCAAAAAATTTATATAGATTCTATAAGAAAAAATGATATTGTTTTCGGAATTGGTCCGGCTGGTACCGGAAAAACCTATTTAGCTGTTGCCACTGCGGTAGCTTCATTAAACCTAAAAAAGGTAAAAAAAATAATTCTTACTAGGCCTGCAGTAGAGGCAGGAGAAAAATTAGGTTTCCTACCTGGAGATTTAAGTGAAAAGGTTGACCCATACTTAAAACCACTTTTTGATGCACTTAATGACATGCTCGACTTTGATACAGTTTCTAGGCTAATAGAAAGAGAAAAAATTGAGATTGCCCCATTGGCATTTATGCGTGGGAGAACTCTAAATGATTCTTTTATCATTTTAGATGAAGCGCAAAATTCAACTTCTTCTCAAATGAAAATGTTCTTAACAAGAATAGGTTTTAATTCAAAATGTATTATCACAGGAGATGTTACGCAAATAGATTTAGATAAAAATTTAAAGTCTGGCTTAGTTGAGGCACAATCAATTCTTAAAGATATAAATGGTATAAATTTTTGTTCATTTGATCAATCTGATGTTGTTCGCCACAGATTAGTAAAAGAAATAATAGAGGCCTATAAATAAATTATTTCATCTCTTTCAGGCCCTATCGAGACCATTGAAACTTTAACTTTTAAGCTAAGTTCAATAAATTTAATAAGGGTTTTTAAACTACTTGGAATCTTATTCTTTGAAAGATCTTCCATTTTCCAAGACGGAAACTCTTTATATATAGGTGTGACACTAGAAAGGTCTTCCAGCTTCAATGGATAAGAAGATAGCTTCTTCTTTCCTATCTTATAGCCAGTGCAAACCTTAATCTTTTCAAAAATAGACAAAATATCAACCTTTGTCAAAACTATAGAATCAATACCAGAGACGATTACAGCTTGTTTCAATGCTACTAAATCTAGCCAACCACAGCGTCTCGGTCTACCAGTTGTAGCACCATACTCTGTTCCAAATTCTCTTAAAGTTAATCCCTGATCATCAAACATTTCTGTTGGAAAAGGTCCGTGGCCCACTCTAGTTGTATAAGCTTTTGAAATACCAACAACATTCCCTAATTTAGAAAATGCAACCCCTGTTCCAGTAGAAGCATTCGATGAAATTGTTGAAGAAGAAGTAACAAATGGATAAGTACCAAAATCTAAATCAAGCATAACCCCTTGGGCTCCTTCGAATAAAACTCTTTTATTCTTTTTAATACTCTCATTTAAAAACTTACCTGTATCAGCTACGAACTCTTTAATAAATTTATAATTTTTAGAAAAATCATCCACAATAGTCTTAGCTTTTAAAGACTTTTTACCAAAAACCTTAGAGATTATTTTATTTTTCTCTTTTAGTATGAACTTTACTTTTTGATTTAATAATTCTTTATCTTCTAAATCTGAAATCCTTATACCCTGCCTAGATACTTTGTCCTCGTAAGCCGGACCAATACCTCTACCAGTTGTTCCAATTGCCTTACTACCTTTCATTATCTCTCTTTCTTGATCAATTATTTTATGATAGGGAGTTATAATGTGTGCAAGAGAACTTATTTTTAAATTTGAGCCTGTAACCTTGAAACCATTCTTTCTAAGACCTTTAATTTCGTTAATCAATGTAGCAAGATCTATAACGGTTCCATTCCCTATTACAGAAACCTTGCCTTTTCTTAATACACCCGATGGTATATGATGCAAAACAATTTTCTTATTTTTAATAATTATTGTATGGCCCGCATTACTGCCACCTTGGAAACGAGCTATTACATCATAATCTTCCGAGACTAAATCAATAATTCTGCCTTTCCCCTCATCTCCCCATTGTGCTCCAATATAAATTGAATTTTTTGATTTTTTTACCAAATTAGAATTCCTCTTTCTGCAAATCAGAAAAATTTTTAAATGTTGTTATTTTCTTATTCTTACTATCAAGCAATGTAAGTTTTCCATTACTTGAAATCTTAATTTTCAAATCAAATTTGTCATTATATAAGTTTCCCTTATTTGATAAAACCGCAACAAATCCCTGCGATGTAAAAAAATCTTTAATCTCAATAGAAGTGGCAAATCTGTTAATTTGTGATGATTCAATTACAACTATTGGGGTGCCTAGTTCATCTGGATTTATAGTTTTCATCAAAGGCAAAATGTTAATTCCAAGACCAACAGCAGGAAAACTTTTACCATATTTGCCGATTAACTCATCATATCTGCCACCAGATAAAACGATTTCTGATATTTCTGGGACAGCAATATCAAAAGTCATCCCCGAATAATAATCAAAATTTTTAACATCAAGAAAATCTATTCTAATATCTAGATCTGGGTTTGACTTAGAAAATAAATCAGAAACTAGATTAATTCGAGTGATACTCTCTTTAACTTTTACAGGTAATTTCTTAGACAAAATACTTTTATTATCCAATAATGGTCGTAAATATTTTCCTATAAAAACTTTTTCTTTTTTACTTAATCTTTTATCAGAGCTAAATTTCTTAATAGATTGATAATCTTTCTTATGAAATAGAAGCTTTATGTCATCTTTAATAGGACTTAAATTATCGAAGATAAAATTTAACAATAAAGAGGAATTTAGAGTTATAACTTGCTTAAAAAAACCCAATTTTTTTAATATTGAAGAGCCCAAAGAAATCATCTCTAGATCTGACTCAATGGAATTCGATCCAATTAGTTCACAGCCAACCTGAAAAACTTCCCTTTTGGTACCTGCCTCTTTAAAATTATTTCTTACTACTCTTTCATTATAAGTAAGTCTAAAGGGTAATCTTTCATTTTTATAATTATTAGAAACATATCTAGCAATCTGAGGGGTTATGTCTGATCTTAAAGCCAGCACATCTCCATTTAACGGATCAATGAACTTAATTGTTTTATTTATAGTATCTTCTTTTAAGCCAACCTGTAAAGAATTGATCGTCTCAAAAATAGGTGTGATAATTTTTTTATATCCCCACAATTCCGACTCTTCTAGAATTACAGATGAAATAAAATCAATTTTTTTTACATCTTTAGTTGTGTACTCTTTAATTCCAACAGGCAATGAATAGTTTTTAATCATCCGAAAATTACCTGATCCACACTTTTTACTTCTGACAAGTTAGCTATATCCTCTAGAATTTCTTGCGAAACAGGTGAATCAACAGAAATAAAAGCAAGCGCATAATCTTCTTTCTCCGAATTTTCTTGTCTACTAAGATACAATCTTGCGATATTGATGTTTTTTTCTCCTAATGCTGCCCCAAGCAAGCCTACTACACCAGGTTTATCATAATTTTGTATCATTAAAATATTCCCTTCTGGAATTAAATCAATCGAATGCTTATTTAGTTTTGTAAATCTAGCCTCTTTCATTCCAAACAATGAGCCTGAGATTGATAACTTTCCACTATCTGTCCTTACAATTACTGAAACGAGACTAGAAAATTCATCCCCTGTTGAAACTTTAGCTTCTGTAAGCTTAATCCCTCTTTCTTCAGCAATTAAAGGAGCGTTGACATATGTTACGGGTGCACTCATTATAGGGCTAAGATAGCCTTTTAATGCAGTTATAGTTAGAGGGGCTACATTTGTTTCCGCTACATTACCACTATATTCAACTATTATTTCTTTTACACCTGACTTACAGGTTTGTCCCATAAAGCTCCCAAGTTTTTCACATAAATTCAAGTAAGGGCTAATTTCATTTAAAACTTCATTGCTCATTGAAGGCATATTTACCGCATTTGAAACAACACCATTATTGGCAAATTCAATAACCTGCTCAGCCATTGCAATTCCAACTTTCATTTGTGCCTCTTGGGTAGAAGCGCCCAGATGTGGTGTAAGAACAACATTTTCATCTAAATTAAATATAGGCGATTTAAAATCAGGTGGCTCAGGGTTAAAAACATCAATTGCTAAACCACCTACTTTTCCAGAAGAAATAGCCTCAGAGACATCCTCTTCGTTAACTATACCCCCTCGTGCACAATTAATAATCAAAACTCCATCTTTCATCATTTGTATTGAGCCCTTTGAAATTAAATTCTTTGTTGTAGAAGTCAGTGGAGTGTGAACAGATATAACATCAGAAACTTTAAAAACTTCATCCATATCTACTAGCTCTACAGGCATATTTAAATTTGTTCCTTTTAATATATATGGATCATGAGCCACTACTTTCATTTTTAATCCTATTGCTCTTTCCGCAACCAATCTTCCAATATTTCCCATTCCAATTAATCCCAATGTTTTACCAAACAATTCTGTACCTTGAAACTTAGATCGTTCCCACTTTAATGACTTCATTGAACTATGAGCTTGAGGAGTTTTTCTTGCTAATGAAAACAACAAGGCAATAGTGTGTTCCGCAGTGGTTATGGCATTTGCAGATGGAGTATTCATTACAATAATCCCTTTTTTAGAGGCGGCTTTTATATCTACATTATCTACCCCGATCCCTGCTCTACCGATTAATTTAAAATTTTCTCCTAATAAACTTATAATTTCTTCATCAATCGTTGTAGCGCTTCTTATTATTACAGCCTCGTAATTATTGATTATTTCTTTGAGTTCATCTCTATCGATTTTTTTTCTTACATCTAAATCTATATTCTTATGGCTTTCAAAAAGAGATAGTCCCTCTTTAGACAAGCCATCTGTGATTAATATCTTCAATATATTCCTCCGAAGTTACAAAAGAAAAATATATTTTAGCAATCAAACAATGTCAATCAAAAGGATTAATTGTAAAAATAAATTGCTGGGTATAAAATCTAAGAATGGACAACGAAGAAAAATTAACTTTTTTGGAACACTTTGGTATTTTAAGAAAAAGCCTTATAAAGATTGTCCTTTTGATGATAGTTTTATTCATACCAGCTTTCTATTTTAGAGATTTGATAATGGAACTTGCACTAATTCCTATTACAGATTCGTTACCTGAAAATTCAAAAATTATTTTCACTAGACCTATAGAAGGTCTATCCTCTAATATAAGAGTATCATTCCTTGCAAGCTTCATTTGTACCTTTCCATTGATTATTTATGAAATTTGGTCCTTTATTAAACCAGGGTTATATGAAAATGAACAAAAAATATCGGCCTTAGTCATAATTATAGGAACTATTTTATTTTTTATTGGAGCATTTTGTTGTTATAAATTTGTCGCCCCAGTTACGTTTAATGTTCTAATAAATGAATATTCGTCTGAATCAATTACCGCGCTTCCTAACGTTAGCGATACCCTGGGTTTTCTTTCTTCAATAATTCTTAGTTTTGGAATAATTTTCGAATACCCTCTTATTATTTATATTCTTTCTAAATTTGGAGTTACATCAAGTAGCTTTTTGTCTTCAAAAAGAAAGTATGCAATATTAATTTCTACATTAATATCAGCGATTTTAACACCTACAACCGATATATTTTCAATGCTTTTTATGCTAGTTCCATTAGTCGTATTCTATGAAATAGGAATAATTGTATCTTATTTAACTTATAAAGAGCGTTGATAAAAATCTTAATAATTGTAACCTTACCTAATTATTTTGGAGGTTATAAATGAATTTAGCATCATCAAAACATATTGAAGAATTCGTCCCTGGAGAGATATTATATCACGGGGCAGTTCAAGTAACTCCTTTCAGAAATAAAGAGTATATTAAGAAATTTAATAAGAACTACGCTTTAGGGGCAGACTCAAAAATAGCTGAATCCCTAGGATATATTGACCCAAACATAGAAATTAAGAGACA